>NZ_JAQMIL010000003.1:0-204394 GCF_029990105.1 Bradyrhizobium sp. Arg237L
TGAAGAAAACGCGTCAAAACAAGAATCTAGAGCTTCGGTTCTGATTCAATCAGAACCGAAAATGCTCTAGGAGTACTGAGAAGATCGTGCCGACCTGTCAGTTGCCGTACAGATAGTTCGGCAGCCACAGCGTCAGGCCGGGCCAGATATACATCAGCACCATGCAGATGATGACGATCAGCATGTAGGGCATCATGCCGGCGAAGATCTGATTCAGCGTGACGTGTTTCGGCGCCACGCCCTTCAGATAGAACGCCGACATCGCGACCGGCGGCGACAGGAACGCCGCCTGCAGGTTCACGAAGACCAGGACGCCCCACAGAACGGGATCGATGTTGAAGTGCTTCAGCATCGGCAGGAAGATCGGCACGAAGATCACGATGATCTCGGTCCATTCCAGCGGCCAGCCCAGGATGAAGATGATCGCCTGCGACAGGATCATGAACTGGACCGGCGACATGTTCAGCGACAGCACCCAGCTCTCCAGCAGCGCCTGGCCGCCGAGGATCGCGAACACCGCTGAGAACAGCGCCGATCCGACGAACAGCCAGCACACCATCGAGGTGGTCTTGGCGGTCAGGAACACCGCTTCCTTGGTGCGCTTCCAGTCCAGCGTCCGCGCCTGGAATGCGAGCAGGAAGGCACCGGCCGCACCCACCGCCGCCGATTCGGTCGCGGTCGTGATGCCGAACAGGATCACGCCCAGCACGACCACCGTCAGGATGCCGAGCGGCATCACCGAGGTGATCAACAGCCGCAGCACCTCGAACTGCTCGGCCTCCATGGTCCAGTAATAGTAGAGAAGCAGCAGGCCGCAGATGCCGGCGATAAACGCGAAATAGGTATAGAACTCCGGCGGTGGTCCAAGCTCTGCTGGTGCCGCGATGGTCTTGCCTCGCAGCTCGGCGCTGCCCATCTGCTCCAGCACTTCCGGCTCGTTCTTCGTGGCGGCCTCCGACCGGCTGGCGCCGCCGCCGAGCTCTTCGAGTTTCTCTTCCGCGCTGTCTTCCGCGGGCTGGGCCCCTGCGCCAAGCGGCTGAAGCGTCTCCTGCGCCCGCTGCTGCTGCTGCTGCGCGGCGGCCGGGAGCTGCGGCTGAATATCCGGCTGCTGGTGGATCACGACGTACCACCAGGCAGTCCACAGGGTCGCCAGCGTCAGCACCAGAGGCACGAGGGCGTGACCGAGGCTCGTCAGCAGCATCGAATAGGTGACGCGGGTGCCATCCACGCTGGCGTTGACGGCCCTTGCGGGCATCAGCACCGCCGCGAGCAGCGCCGGCAGCATCTTGCGCGAATAAGACTGCTGCAGCTTGGCGATCCAGGGCCGCACCGGGACTTTGGTTTCGTTTTCGGGAAGCTTCGGCGCAATCTTCGGGTTCAAGAGCGCCCAGCCGACGACGTAGAGCAGATAGAGGAAGGCGAGGAAGAAGCCGGGAAACATCGCCGCGGCGTAGAGCTTCACCACCGACTGCCCGGCGACCGCCGCATAGACGATGATCATCACCGATGGCGGGATCAGGATGCCCAGCGTGCCGCCCGCGGTGATGACGCCCGAGGCGAGCTTGACGTCGTAGCCGGCCTTCAGCATCGGGTTGAAGGCGATGACGCCCATCAGCACGACGACGGCGCCGACCAGGCCGCTGGCGATGCCCCAGAAGGTACACACGATCAGTGTAGCCACCGCAAGCGAAGCGGGCAGGCGGCGGAACGCGAGCTGAATCGAATAGAACATCTTGTCGACCAGCGCGCCGCGCTCCATCACGTAGCCCATCAGCACGAACAGCGGGATCGAGATCAGGACGTCGTTGGTCATCGCCCCGTAGGTGCGCTGGACCATCAGGTCGAAGATGTGATTGTCGCCCCAGGCCTCGCCGCCGCGGTGATAGGCGAAGAAGCCGAAGAACATGCCGAGGCCCATCAGCGTGAACGCCGTCGGGAAGCCCATCATGATGACGATCACGATGAGGACGAGCATCAACAGCCCGAGTGCCGGATCGCTCATCGTTGCAGGTCCCCGCCCATGCCGCGCTGCCGCGCGCTTTCCTCGATGTCCTGCGCATGCGCGATCGCGGCCTTGCGCGATTCTTCATCGACATATTCGCTATGCGCGAGCTGCTCCTCGACCACGTCGATCTCGCTGACATCGCGGAGCCGATCGGGCCAGGCGCCGGTCCTGAGGCACATGACGCAGCGCGCGATCTCGGCTGCGCCCTGCAGCAGCACCAAGGCTCCGGCCAGCGGGATCATGAATTTGAAGTGGTAGACAGGCGGACCGTCGGCGGTCACGTTGGAATGCTCGTTGATGCGCCAGGAATCGAGCGCATAGTCCCAGCCGGCGTAGACTAGCGCCGCGATGCCCGGCAGGAAGAATGCGAAATACAGCACGAGGTCGAGGGAGGCCTGCAGGCGCGGCCGCATCGAGCTGTAGAGGAAATCGCCGCGGACATGGGCGTTCTGCGCCAGCGTGTAGGCGCCCGCGAGCATGAACAGGGTGCCGTACAGCATGTTGGAGGCGTCGAAGATCCAGGCCGTCGGCATGTTGAGGATGTAGCGCTTGAAGACTTCGGCGCAGACGAGGCCCATCAGCCCGACAACCAGCCACGCCGCGGCCTTGCCGGTCCAGGTGCTGATGCCGTCGATCATGTACAGGAAACGCTGTGCGTTCATCTGCGTTCGCTACCGGCCGTTTTCGGAAGTATCGGGTTGGTATAGAGACAGCGGAAGCGCCATCCGGGGTTCGGTATCCCCCGGATGACGCTTTCGGTCGTGCGCAGCGCCCGTCAGGTCTTCTTCTTGGCGTTCGGACCAAAATAGTGGTTGTAGGCCATGCGGCGGTTGACCACCGTGTCGTTCTCCCACTGCGTCGCGCGCTTGGCGAAGGCGAGCTGGGATTCGACGATCTCCTTGAACAGCGCGTTCTCGGCCGACTTCTTCTCGACCACCTGGTCGTAGATCTCGAGCTGCTTCTGCAGGATCGAGTCCGGCGTCTTGTAGAACTTGACCTTGTCCTTGGTCTGCATCTCCTCGTAGTCCTTCGAGTAGCGGTCGATCGCCTTCCAGCTCATGTCCTGGCTGGCCGCGTCGACCGCGTTGGAGATGATGGCCTTCATCTTGTCCGGCAGGGCGTCGTACTTGGCCTTGTTGAACATGATCTCGAACTGCTCGGCATTCTGATGGTAGCTCTGCAGCATGCAGATCTTGGAGACGTCGGTGAAGCCGAGCACGCGGTCGGAGGTCGCGTTGTTGAACTCGGCGGCATCGAGCAGGCCGCGGTCCATCGCCGAGACGATTTCGCCGCCCGGCAGCGCGTTGACGGCGGCGCCAAGGCCGGTGAACACGTCGATGGAAATGCCGACGGTGCGGAATTTCAGGCCCTGGAAGTCCTCCACCTTGGACATCGGCTTCTTGAACCAGCCGAGCGGTTGGGTCGGCATTGGCCCATACGGGAAGGAGACGACATTGGCGCCGATCGAGGCGTAGAGCTTGGCGAGCAGCTCCTTGCCGCCGCCATACTTGTGCCAGGCCAGCAGCATGTTGGCGTCCATCGCGTAGCCCGGACCGGAGCCCCACAGCGCCAGCGCGGTCTGCTTGCCGTAGTGATAGACCAGCACGCCATGGCCGCCGTCGAGCGTCCCCTTCGAGACGGCGTCGAGCAGGCCGAAGGCCGGTACCACGGCGCCGGCGGGAAGCACCTCGATCTTAAGGTCGCCGCCGGTCATGTCGTTGACCTTCTTGGCGTAATCGAGCGCGTATTCGTGGAAAATATCCTTGGCCGGCCAGGTGCTTTGCCAGCGCATGTTGATCGGACCCTGCGCGCTGACGATGGTGGGCGCTGCAACGCTTGCTGCTGCGCCTGCGGCCGCAACCTTCAGGAAGCGGCGGCGACTGGACGTACTGCCCTTGCTGGATTTGGTCATGGTTTCCTCCCTGCCCTTTTTTGATCGCGATCGTTGGAGATCTGCTTTTTTAGGAAGGAAGACAAAGGCGTGCGCAGCGGTTTGGCAAGAACGTTCCCGACGATGCGACGCTAGGACGCGGGGGCCGGTGAAGACTGTATGCAGCCTATTTCTTGAGCGCGGCTATGACCGCTCCGCCGTCCGCGCCCGCCGGCCCTCGATCGGATAGGCCGGATCGTTGTAGCCGGGCGTGGAAGCATGCCCACTCACCACAAGCCCATCGATCAGCGCCTCGTCTTCGGCGGTGAAGCGATAGTCGAGCGCGCGAACGTAGTCGTCCCATTGCGCTTCGTTGCGAGGACCGGCGATCACGGCGGAGACGAAGGATGAATTCAGCACCCAGGCGACCGCGAACTGCGCGGCGGTGATGCCGCGGGCCTCGGCATATTGCTTGATCTCCTGCGCAAGCCTCAAGGATTCCGGCCGCCACTCGGTCTGCATCATGCGCTTGTCGCTGCGGCCGGCGCGGCTGTCCTTGTCGGGGGTAGCATCGGGGCGATATTTGCCGGTCAGGACGCCGCGGGCGAGTGGGCTATAGGGCACCACCCCGAGGCCATAATAGCCGCAGGCCGGGAGATGCTCGATCTCGGGCATGCGGTTCATCGCGTTGTAATAGGGCTGGCTCACGATCGGGCGGTCGAGGCCGAGCCGGTCGCAGATGTTGCAGATCTCGGCGAGGCGCCAGGCGCGGTAGTTCGAGACGCCGAAATAGCGCACCTTGCCCTGCCTGATCAGGTCGCCGATCGCGCGCACGGTCTCGTCCAGCGGCGTCGTGTGGTCTTCCTTGTGCAGGTAGTAGATGTCGATGTAGTCGGTGCCGAGCCGCTTCAGGCTCGCCTCCGTCGCCTGCAGCACCCAGCGTCGCGACAGCCCACCAAAATTGGGATCGTCACCGATCTGATTGGCGAGCTTGGTGGCGAGGATCCAGTTCTGCCTGTTGTTGGATATCGCGCGGCCCACCACCTGCTCGGAGTTTCCGGCGTTGTAGGCATCGGCAGTGTCGATGAAGTTGACGCCGGCTTCGCGCGCCTTTGCGATCATCCGCGCCGACGTTGCCTCATCGGTCGGGCCGCCGAACATCATGGTGCCCAGGCAGATCGGCGAAATCTTCAGGCCGCTGCGGCCGAGTTGACGGTACTGCATCGTCTGCTCCTCCGAACCCGGATGTTAAGCCTACTCGCTCTTCAATATCTTGAACACGCCGTTCGCCATGGCGATGCAGCGTCTGTCGACGGTCACTTCCGTGGTGATGAAGATCAGGCTCCTGGTCGACCGCACCACGCGCGGCTTTGAGATCAAGGTTTCGCCGATCTTGCCGGCCTCCACAAAATGCGTGTCGAGCTGCACGGTCGCCAGCGTCGGCTTGCCCGAGACGTAGCGGGCGGTCATGCCGCAGGTGCGGTCGGCGAAGGTCATGATCACGCCGCCTTGTACCAGGCCACGGCGATTGTGATGCTTGTCCTCGGTGATCAATGCATATTCATGCTCGTCGCCGACGAGGCGCTGCCACAGCGGTCCGACCAGATGCAGGAAACCGGATGTATCGACGATCTTCCAGCCGTCGGATTTGAGCTTTTCCGCAGGCGGTTTCGTCATGTGATGCTTTCCGTCCGGCAAGGCGTGATAGAGTCGTGATATCAGGTCATTTCATCGAACGCGGGACTGTTGTAGTCAAGGTCAATGGCCCGCACATTTGACGATGCCACCCGGCGGAATATCGCAGAGCTCTGTATGGCATTCACGCGCCTGCCGGATGACAGCGCGCTGCTGCTCAAACGTGCGGCGGTCGCAATCGCGCTCACAAGAGGCGAGGGCGAGGAGACCGCATTCCTGCTCACCCGCCGTGCGGCCAGTTTGCGCAGCCACAGCGCGCAATGGGCGCTGCCCGGCGGACGCTGCGACCCTGGCGAGACCCAGGCGGAAACGGCGCTCCGCGAGCTGCACGAAGAGCTCGGCCTCCGCGTCGATGATGCTGATGTGCTCGGCGTGCTCGACGATTATCCGACCCGCTCGGGCTATCTCATCACACCGATCGTGGTGTGGGTCTCGACCCGGGCGCCGATCGCGCCCAACCCGGACGAGGTCGCCTCGGTCCATCGCATCACGCTGCAGGCGATCGAGGCGGAGGATGCGTTCAGCTTCACCACCATTCCCGAAAGTGTCAGGCGCGTGATCCGCTTCCGCCACGCCGGCCAGCACATCCACGCGCCGACGGCCGCCTTGATCTATCAGTTCCGCGAAGTGCTGGCCGGCCGCGACACCCGCGTCGCCGATCTCGAACAGCCGGTCTTCGCCTGGAAGTAGGCAGCACTCAGCCGTCATTGCGAGGAGCGCAGCGACGAAGCAATCCACATCTCCACGAGTGGCGCGATGGATTGCTTCGCTCCGCTCGCAATGACGGGCGGCTCAGCCATCAGAAGTCTGGTTGCTGATGCCACTCATTTGAGTGACAATGCCGCCATAACAACAAACGTCAGGGGAGGCGTTCGGACATGCTGTCCTGGAAGAAACGACTTTGCGCCGTCATCGCCGCACTTGCTGTCGGCGCGGCATTTCACACCGCGCAGGCCCAGGATTATCCGAACCGGCCGATCACGCTCGTCATCCCCTTCGCGCCCGGCGGCAGCACCTCCATCGTCGGCCGCGGCATCGCCGAGAAAATGAGCGAGCTGCTCGGCGAGAAGATCGTGATCGACAACCGTCCCGGCGCTGGCGGCACGGTCGGCACCAAGGCGGTCGCCAAGAGCGATCCCGATGGCTACACGCTGGTGCTCGGCTATACCGGGACGCTCGCGATCGGCCCGTCGCTCTACAAGAAGGCGGGCTACGATCCGCGGAAAGATTTCGCGCCGATCGGCATGATCGGCAATGCGCCGAATTCGCTGGTCGTGCATCCGTCGTTCCCGGCCAAGAACGTCGCCGAGCTGATCGCCTACGCCAAACAAAATCCCGGCAAGATCAGTTTCGGGTCGGCCGGCGCCGGTACCGCCAGCCACATCACCGGCGAATATTTCGCGCGCAGCGCCGGCATCTCGCTCGTGCATGTTCCCTACAAGGGGACGGGCCCTGCGCTGGTCGACCTCATTGGCGGGCACATTCCGATGGCATTTGCGCCGATCCCGGCCTCCCACGCCAATGTCAGCGCGGGGACATTGCGCGCGCTCGCGGTGACGAGTTCGACCCGCTCCGATCTCCTGCCCGACGTGCCGACGATCGCCGAGGCCGGTGTTCCCGGGTTCGACGCCTCGCTCTATTACGGCCTCGCCGCGCCGGCCGGCACGCCACGGCCGATCATCGACAAGCTCAACAAGGTGCTGCGCGATGCGCTCGCCTCGGACGAGGTGAAGCGGCAATTGGGCTCTGATGGCACCGAGATCACGCCGGGTTCGCCAGAGGATTACACCGACTTCATCGACAAGGACGAAAAGAAGTGGGCGCAGCTCGTGAAGGCCAGCGGCGTCGAGCCGGAGTGATAGGGTGACTTTGCAGGAGTCCTTGCTACAAGAGAGCGATGCGCCTGCCATTGATTCGCTGTTTCCCCGGATTGGTCGCGCTCGCGCTGTTCGCGAGCGCGCCGGAGGCCGTGGCGGTCGAGGCTGCCAGCCTTTCGGCATCCACTGCGGATGCGATGGCGCAGGCCGCGACGCCGCAGGCAGTCGCCGAATATCGCCGCAAGCTGCGGGAATATCAGGAAGCGCGCGCCGCCTTCGACGAGGAAGCGGGCGCCTACTGGAGCGCGATCGCCGAGAAGCGCCGCACCCGCAACGCCAAGCGGCGCGAGCGGCAGGCGATCGCGCTCGATGATTATGTGCTCGACCAGCCGCCGGTCTATACCGGGCCGAAACGGCCGGTGAATCCGGAACCGGAAGAAGAGGAACCGTCGCGTCCACGCAGGACCATTCCTGTCGTCGCCGATTTCCTGAAGGCTGCCGCCGAGCAGTTTCAGTTCACGCCGCAACGGCCGGCCACCGAGATCGAGTTCAAGCGCGCCTACGCCCGCTACGCGCTCGCGGCCGGCTTGACGCGCGAGCAGGCGGTGCGGGTCTATTCGTTTGAAACCGGCGGCAGCGGCAATCACGATATGCAGTCGGGCTACCGCGGTCCGGGCACAAGGGCGATCTCGACCGCAATCGGCTACAATCAGTTGCTCACCACCAACACCGTCGAGTTGATCGCCCAGCAGGGCCCTGAGTTCATCAAGGTGCTGACCCAAAAGGCCGCCACGCTGTCCGGTCCCGCGCGCAAGGCGATGGATCACAAGCTCGCGGTGCTGAAGAAGATGGTCGCGTTCGCACGCACGGTGCCGGACGACTGGTCGGCGCATGAGCGGCTCGCGAGCACGCCGCAGGGCTGGGCGGTCCATTCCATGGTGCTCGATGTCGACGTCGGCCCGATGCTGCAGACCCACAAGCTGCTGACATCGGTCGTCTTCGCTCGGACCAAGGGCTACACCCGCCCGCTGACCGCGGCCGAGCTCGAGATGATGAATCTGACCGGCGACGGCACCGGCTACGACATGGTCACGATGCCGCAAGCGATGCGCGAGAGGGTGCCGACGTCGAACTTCTTCCAGCGCGGCGGCTACGAGCGCAACCCGGTCGCGATCCGCCACAACACGGTGGCAAAGCTGCTCGCGGTCACCGATGAGCGGATGGATTTCAACAGCAACAAGCCCGGCGCCAAGGAATTGGCGTCGGTGTTTTAGCGTCCGCGGGCCGTAGGGTGGGCAAAGCGCAGCGTGCCCACCTTTCTTGCACCGACCGTGGATGGTGGGCACGCTGCGCTTTGCCCACCCTACAGGCTACAGCGGCATCGCCGCCTAGTTCGATCCGAACATGAACTTGCCGTCGCCCTCGAGATAGGGGCCGGAGCGCATGTAGAGCTGGCCGTTCTGGCCGACGAAGAACAACGTGCCTCTCGGCACCTTCTTCGCGCCCTTGAGCAGCAGGCCGGCATTGTTGGTCCCCATCTTGTAGGCGAGGGTCGAGCCGTCCTTGCCATAGGCGTAGCCCATGTCGGACTTCAGCTCCCAGGGCGCGGGCGATGCATCCTGTGCGAGTGCGGGAGCGGCCAGCGTCGTCAGCGCCGCTGCCATCAAAAAGGTCGCCATCAAAAAGGTCGTCGTCAAAAAAGTCTTGGCCTGAAATCGAGTCATGATCATCCTCCCCAGTCGTCGCTGCCGAAACCGGCGCCCTTGTCTTGAACAAATCACGAACGCCATTATTCCGTCAATACGACGGAAGTCGTCGTGCGGCATCGCGTGCATCCTGCGGGTTTGTGATTTCCTGCTTCGCGACTATGTTGCCGTTTCCATCTACAAACGCATGATTGCGAAAAGTTTGATAGGGATGATTCGAATGACCCCCGGCATGAATATCGGTTTCGGTATTGCGCTCTCGCTCATGACGATGGCCACCGCGGCTTATGCCGACGAATTCAAGCTCTCCAACAACCAACGCATCGCCTGCAGCCGGGGATTGTCCGCCGGCAAGCTCAACACCGCGACCTGCAAGTCCTACGCCTATCTGTTCAACACCAAGACCTCGGAATACTTCCGCTGCCAGGTCTCGCTGGCGCTGACGCGTGACAACAAGGAGGTCATCAACGTGCAGGCCGATGGCGGTTGCACCAAGCGGCCGCGCATCTTCGACACCGATGGCAATTACTCCTTCGACGCCACCGAAACCGAACCGCCGAACACCAACTCGTTCTTCGGTCCCGGCGGTTATTCCGTCTGGGCCAGTGACAACAACGTGCAGAAAGTGCGCGGCTGCATCACCATCTCCTCCGGCCTCGGCTCGGATATCTCGAAATGCATCGACATGACGTTCCAGTGAGCCTCTGGGCCGTCGCAGAGAACGTCACGATTTCGATTCAGCGCTCGCAGCCGGGGAAGGCCGCGAGCGGGCGAATTTCTTCACCCCCATCGGCTTGCCGAACAGATAGCCCTGCACCAGGTCGAAGCCTACCGCATGGGCGGTGAGGAAGTCGGCGCGGGTCTCGACGCCCTGGGCAAGCGCCCGCGCGCCATGGTCGTGGGCGAGCTCGACGACATGTTTGCACACGGTCTGCTTCAGCCGGTCGTCGGCGGCGCCGGTGACGAATTGATGATCGATCTTCAGTTCGACGAAGGGAAAGCTCTTCAGCCCCATCAGCGACGGCCACTCGGTGCCGACCTGGTCGACCGATATTGCGATGTTGTGGAACCGCACCTGCCGCGCCACCTCGATCACGAGGTCCAGGTTCTCGATCACCTCGGCGCTTCCCATCTCGAGCAGCAGGCCGCCGAAGGCGGGGTGCTGCGGCACGCGACGGCATAGTTCGCGCACGGCTTGCGGATCCCTCAGGAACGACACCGGCAGGTTGATCGAGAGGTCTACCGGTCCTTTCTGCTCCAGCAGATAGTGCCAGTCCTCGATGGCGCGACCGACCACGAATTCGGACAGCGCATGGAAATGCGGATCGCTCTCATCGGGAATGAAATAGGCCGGCGGCACCACGCCCCAGGCCGGATGCCGCATCCTGACCAGAGCTTCTGCGCCCGCGGGCACCAGCGTGCGCAGGTTGATCCTCTGCTGGTACCACAATTCGAGCCAACCGGCTTTGAGCGCCTCTGCCACATCGACCGCGGGGCTCGGCGCGGGCTCCTGTGGCAGCAGCATCGCGACGCTGTCGCGCAGCGTTCCTGCGCCGAACGGCGTCGCCAGCGGTGGCAGCATGGCTACGCCGTATTCTTCGCCAATTTGCCTGACCGCTTTTACCATAATCGACTCGGGCGGGCCGATGACGAGAACCTTGCCGGCGAAATTCTTCCTGACGAGAACCTCCAGAATCCTGCCGACCTCGATCCCGTTGACGGAGACACCGAGCACAAGCAGGTCGGGCCGATGCGCGTCCAGCGCGCCATCCAGTTCGGTGGCCTCGCCGCACTCCGAGGTGATGAACCCGAGATCCTCGAGAGCATCAGAAAGAAAGGTACGAAGGTGCTTCTTGCTATCTGCGACGCAAGCCCGCGGCGTCAATTTGCGATGACCGAACCAGCCGGGTCGTGCGTATTCCTTGGGGTTGATGTGATGCATGCCCGCCCTCTCCCGCGATGTCGATTTGACTCGTACATCTCAGTGGCGGCCTTAATCTGGAAATTTGAGGACTCTCCCTGCAAATCCCCATGAATGCTAAGGTAGGGTTAAAGAGACAAATGAAGCTAAAATTGTAATTAAAAATCGAAGCAGATGAGGCCATCGCCGGCCGCAAATGCCGTGCTCCGACGCCATTCGGTCCGAACTGCTCGCGAGGCGATTGCAATGGTGCGCCGCCGCGTCGTTTCGCGGCGGCAGCACGCGTTAATGTCTGTGGTTGTTTATCGTTGTCGCGGTGATCGATTCCCGTTTTGAGAATAGCATTCACGTGATCGATGCTGCTCCTATCGTCCCTCCGGCTCGATGCCGACCTTAGTGCCCCATGCGCGCCGAAGCCGGGTGACCCGGCACCTTGAAGCGTTTGCCGGTGTCGCTAACCTTCCCACCATCGACTTTCAGGATCGAGAAATCCTGGGTCAGGTAATTTCCGGCGAGGACGTACTTGCCATCCGGCGTGAACGCGACCGCCTCGGGCAAGCCACCGACCTCGATGTCCTGAGTCTTGGTCACCTTCTTGCCGTCGATCTTCAGCACCGTGAGGCTGCCGTTCTTGTGATAGTAGTACGCGTTCTTCATGTTGGAGCCGCGCAAAATGGCGGCGACAGCGAGATCTCCCTTCGGCGAAATCGCAAAGCCCTCGGGACCGTCGCCGACCACCACACGATCGATGATGCGCGGCGGATTGGCTTCGAGATCGATCACGCTCGTGGTGTCGACGCTGCCATCGGATGAGCCGGCGCCGCCATTGTCGGACGTCAGTGCGAGTTTGCCATTTGGCGTCACCGCAACATTGTATGGCCATTGGCCCGTCGGCAGATCGACCTTGTTGTAGGTGACCTTGTCTCCGGCAATATCGAGCACCGAAACCTTGTGTGCGGGGAAGCGGACAGCAAGCGCCCGCTTGCCGTCCGGCGTGAACGCCACATGGGCGACGCTGTCGGGCAACGCAATCGTATCGGTGACCTTGACGTCGCTCCCATTGATCGAGAGCACGCTGACGGAATTGTCGCCGCGATTGGCGACCAACGCCATCTTGCCGTCCGGGCTGATGCTGAGCCCCGAGGGCTGCTTGCCGACGGTAACAGTCGCCGCCAGCTTCGGCGGGTTGGCCTTGAGATCGATGACATAGACCTTGTTGTCCGGCACCTGCTTCAGCGCATCGCCGTCCTTGGTCACATCGACCGAATCGGCGACGAGAGCGATCGAGCCGGTCGGGTCGATGTCGAGATTGACCGGCGGTCCCACCACCGAATTCTTCAGCGGCAGGGAGGCGACAGTCTTGGGATTTTCGGGATTGGCGAGGTCGAGGATGAGAACCTGGTCCTTGCCGGGCGCCGACAGGATCGGTTTTCCATCGTCATCCCATAATAGCTTCTCGTCGAGACCGACGATCATGAAGGGTTTCGCATGGACAGGATTGAAGGCGAGATTGCAGAGCAGGACTGCAGCTCCCAAAGATAGTCCGACGGCGCGGTAAGCAGGCATTGGCGTTCTCCCGGTTGCGCCGGCCACTGGCGGGCCGGTTTCGCGCAGGGAAAATTAAGCAGGGAACACGATCGTTGCCAATGACCAAACTGACGTGCGTATTGGCGCTCGGCTCTATGCGTCGTTTGGATGGGTTGGCCGACGCGCCCCGTCCGGTCCATTTCCCGGCCGGGGGCACATCGGGCGTCTCATATCCGCTCGGCGTCGCTATCGTCACTCCGGCTTGATGCCCGCGAATTTGGCGACCTTGCCCCATTTCTCGGTCTCCGCCAGCACGTAAGCCTGCATGTCTTCGGCTGAGCCGCCGACGGGTTCGGCGCCGAGCTTGCGCAGGCGCGCAATCCCGTCCTCGGTCTTGAGGAATTTGGCGACGCTCGCGTTGAGGCGGTCGATGATCTCCTTCGGCGTCTTCGCAGGAGCCGCGATCGTAAACCAGGAAGCGGCCTCGTAGCCGGGCACGCCCGCTTCCGCGATTGTCGGAAGGTCAGGCAATAGCGGCCAGCGCTTGGAAGTAGATACCGCAAGCGGACGGATCTGTCCGGCTTCGGCGAAGGGCTGCGCGGCGGGGAGGTTGTCGATCATCAGATGCACGCGGCCGGCGATCAGGTCGGTCAATGCCGGTGCGCTGCCCTTGTACGGCACATGCGTGATCTCGACGCCCGTCATCGAGCGGAACAGCTCGGTCGAGACATGGGCGGTGCTGCCGAGCCCGGGCGTGCCGTAGAACAATTCGCCGCGCTTCGACTTGGCGTAGTCGATCAGTTCGGCGACCGACTTCACCGGCAGCGAATTGGTGACCGAGCAGAGATTGGGCACCCGCGCGATGATGATGACCGGCGCGATATCCTTCAGCGGATCGAACGGCATGTTCCCGAACACGAACGGATTGATCGCATGCGTGCCCGGCGTGCCCACGAGGAAGGTGTAGCCGTCAGGATCGGCCTTGGCGACGGCGTCGGCCGCGATGTTGCCGCCCGCGCCGGTCTTGTTCTCGACGATGAACTGCTGGCCGAACTCCTCCGAGACCTTGGCCGCGACCACGCGGGCCAGGATGTCGGTGGTTCCGCCGGCGGCAAACGGCACCAGGAGCTTGACCGGCCGCGTCGGCCATTCGGCGGCGCGCGCCAGGTGCGGCAGCAGCGATGTGCCGGCAAGCGCGGCGGTGCCACGCAGCAGAGAGCGGCGGCTGAGATTTGACGAAGCGACGGTCGAAGAGGGCATTTGAAAGTCCTTGAGCGATGCGGAAGGGTAGGCGCCGAAAAACCGAGCGGCGCACGATGGCGCCGCTCGGCGGGTGGTCAGGAATTCTGGTTAGGGCGCGTTATAGCGTTTTCGAGCGAAGTGGATGCCGGTTCGTATAGCAATCAAGTTTACGCAGATTGCGTAGACTTATCTGCGCAGAAAACGCGTCAAAAAAGCTAGCCGCCGATGCCCTTTTCCTTGAAATACTTCAGCGCGCCGGGATGGAACGGGATCGGGGAGCGATCCTGCCGCTGGTTGTCGAGCGAGAAGCTTTCGGCTTCCTTGTGCACGGCGACGATATCGGCCTTCTTTTCCACCAGCGTCTTGACGATCGTATAGGCATCGTCGTTGCTCATCTTGTCGCCGGTGACAATGAGATTCCAGACCTCCGTGATGGAGTTGTCCTTGTCATAGCCCGGATACGCGCCCGCCTTGATCGTGCTAGGCGAATAGAGCTTGCCGTATTTGGCGTTCATCTTCTCGGCCAGGTCGCCATGGTCGATCAGTTTCATCTTGATGCCGGGGGTCGCCGCCAGATCGGTCACCGCCGCGGTCGGAATGCCGCCGACCCAGAAGAAGGCATCGATCTTGCGGTCCTTGATGGCGTTGACGGATTCGGCAACGCCGAGCCGCTCGCGCTTCATGTCCTTGTCCTTGTCGAGGCCGGCGGCTTCGATGACACGGAATGCCATCACTTCGGTGGCGCTGCCGGGCGAACCCGTCGAAACGCGCTTGCCCTTGAGATCCGCCATGGACTGGATGCCGGTCCCTTCGACGGTCACCACATGCATGCGGTTCGGATAGACGACGAGGAGGGCCTGCAGCGGCACCTTGCTGTTCTTGAACTTGTCCTGGCCCTGCAGCGCGTCGAGCGCGGCATCGGCCATGGTGAAGCCCATTTCGCTCTGCCCGGTGCCGATCAGCTTGAGATTGTCGACCGAGCCGCCGGTGACCTCGGCGGTGGCCTGCACGTTCGGAAGGTTCTTCGAGAGCACGTTGGCGACCGCGCCGCCGAGCGGATAGTACACGCCACCGGTGCCGCCGGTGCCGATCGACATGATCTTCTGCTGCGCATGGACGATGCCGGCAAAGGCGAGACCGGCCGAGATCGTCACAGCCAGTATCGCCACGGTCTTTTTCAGTTTCTTCATCCTGTCACTCCCTGATTAAATCGTAAGCGCCGGTTCCTTCGGCGTCGGTGTTCTCGCCTGCCACAGCAGCACGCCGAGGCCAATGATCAGGCCCGGCACGTAGGTGTAGCTGATATCGCGGCCGATCATCCATTCGACGATCGCCTCGATCAGACTCGGAAACACCAAGAGCAATCCGGATAGCAGAAGCAGGCCGCGTTCGATCGGCGTAGTTTGTCGCAGTGCCCAGTTCTGGGCAAACGCGGCAAGCGCGAGTAGCCCGATGGTCGCCTTGATCGTGATTTCGAGGATATCGACCCACGAGCCGCCTTTGGGAATCGCCAGCAGGAGACCGACGCCCTGTGGATCAAGCACGAACACGAACGGCACCAGGAAGGCGGGCAGCGTGTATTTCCACGATTGCAGCGTCGTGCGGTAGGGATCGCCGCCGGTGATGGCGGCAGCCGCGAACGGCGAGAGCGCTGTTGGCGGCGACACCTCCGACAGCACGGCGTAGTAGAAGATGAACATGTGCGCGGCGTAATCGGGTACGCCGAGCTTGATCAGTGCCGGCGCTGCGATCACGGCGCAGATGATGTAGGAGGCGGTCACCGGCACCGCGAGGCCGATGATCCAGACGATCAGCGAGGTATAGATCGCGGTCAGCAGGAGACTGCCGCCGGCATAGCTGATCACGATCGACGAGAATTTCAGGCCGAGACCCGTCAGCGTCACGATGCCGACGACGATGCCGGCGCATGCACAGGTGGTCGCGGCATTGAGCGCGCCGATCGAGCCGTCGGCCAGCGCCTTCACCAGCTTCGAGGGTACCAGCGCCGTTTCCTTCCGCAGGAAGCTCAACGCGAAGGTGACCACGACGGCGTAGAACACCGACAGTGACGGCGAATAGCCGATGATCATGAACACGACCACGGCGGCCAATGAGACGAAGTGAAAGCCGTAGCGCTTGGTCATCTGGCCGAGCGTCATCTCCGGCTTGAAGTTGACGTCCTTGGCACCGAATTTGCGGGCGTCCAGTTCGACCATGAACAGCAGCGACATGTAGTAAAGGCAGGTCGGGATGGTCGCCATCCAGATCACGTCGAGATAGCTGATCTTGAGAAATTCGGCGATCAGGAAGGCGGCCGCGCCCAGCACCGGCGGCGACAGGATCGCGCCGAGGCCACCGGCCGCCAGCAATCCGCCGGCGGCGTTTTTCTCAAAGCCCGCTTTGGCCAGCATCGGATAGGCCACGGTGCCGATCATCACGGTGGTGGCGACGCCGGAACCCGAGGGGCCGCCGAGCAGGAACGACGACAGCACGACCGTCCGTCCTGCGCTGTTCGGCTTGCCGCCCATCAGCGCCAGCGAGAAGTCGATGAAGAATTTCCCGGCGCCGGATTGCTGCAGGAATGCGCCGTAGATGGTGAACAGGATGATCAGCGTGGCCGACACATCGACCGCGACGCCGAAAATGCCTTCCAGGGTGATGAAGAGATGGCCGACCAGGCGGGACAGGTCGTAGCCGCGGTGGGTCCACGGCGCCGGCAAATGCGGACCGAGCATCGCATAGGCGATGAAGAACAGCGACACCACGGGCATGATGGGGCCGGTCGTGCGCCGCGTCGCCTCGAGTAGCAGCACGATGAAGACAATGCCGACGATGACATCCAGGTGGTCGGGCGTGGTGGCGCGGTCGGTGAAATCCTCGCCGCCCCACAGCGCATAGACGATGGTTGCGACCGCAACGATGCCCGGCACGATGTCCCACCAGCGTACGCGGTTGCGAAACCGGGTAGCCAGCGGAAACAGCAGGAAGCTCAGCACCAGCGTGAAGGCGACATGGGTATAGCGAAGTTCCTGGGTCGGAACGATCGCGTAGGCGGCATAGAGGTGGAACAGGCTCATGACCACCGCGATCGTGGTCGAAATGCGTCCCGCCCAGCCCATCAGGCGGTTGGTCGCGCCTTCCTCAGCCTCAACGAAGGTTTCCGCTTTTTGCAGCGCCTCCTCGGAGATGGCGACGACGTCGTCATTGGGCGACGATTTGCCTGACGGTCGGCCTTCTGTGGTCATGCTTCCCCCGGTACGCTCTCTGTAGCCCGGCTGGATGGCCGGGTCTTGGGCGGCGCATTCATGCTGGTTTGGGGGAAGCGTTGCAAGGGGCATCGCGCCTGCGACTTTCGGATGATACATGCGGCGTATGCATCGGGCACTTCAGCCGGATTGGGTTGACCGCGGGCGCGCGTCCGGCCAATTTCCCGGCAAGGGGAATACTCATGAATTCCAGGTTGGCGGCTGCCGCATTCTTGGTCGGCGCCTGGCGCGCCGGCCTGTAATCCTTAGCCCGGATAAGCGAAGCTGTGATTTGGGAGCGCCAGGCCCCGGATTACGCTTCGCTTCATCCGGGCTACAACACGAATAGCAAGGGAGAAACCAATGGATCGGCTCAAGGGCAAAATCGCGATGGTGGTCGGCGCCGGCTCGATCGGGCCGGGCTGGGGCAATGGCAAGGCGACCGCCGTCACCTTTGCCCGCGAGGGTGCCAGCGTGTTCTGTGTCGACCGTAACGCGGCTGCCGCGGAAGAGACGGCCGGCATCATCACCGGCGAGGGCGGCAATGCGACCGCGTTCACCGCGGATGTCTCGCGTGCGGCCGACGTCGAGGCGATGGTCGCGGCATGCCTCAAGACATACGGCCGCATCGACGTAACAGACAACAATGTCGGCATCGCCGAGATGGGCAGCGTCGTCGAGGTGAGCGAAGCGGAATGGGACCGCGTGTTCGCCGTCAACCTCAAGAGCGCCTATCTTGCCATGAAGCACGTGATCCCCGTGATGCAGAAGCAGGGCGGCGGCTCGATCATCAACATCTCCTCGATTGCCTCGATCCGCCATCTCGGCATTTCCTACGTCACCTACGCCACCACCAAGGCGGCGATGAACCAGATGACGCGCACCACCGCGGTGCAGTTCGCGCGCGACCATGTGCGCGTGAATGCGATCCTGCCCGGTCTGATGAAGACGCCGATGGTGGCGCATTCCGCCGGCCTCGCCGCCAGCTATGCTGCCGGCGATGTGGACGAGATGTGGCGCGCTCGCGACGCGCAGGTGCCGATGGGCCACATGGGCGACGCCTGGGACGTCGCCAACGCCGCGCTGTTCCTGGCCTCGGATGAATCGAAATATATCACCGGCATCGAGCTCGTCGTCGACGGCGGCGTGACGCTGAAGGTGAGTTAGCGCGTGGTGCCGTAGGGTGGGCAAAGCGAAGCGTGCCTACCATCCACGTTCGGTGCAAGAAAGGTGGGCACGCTTCGCTTTGCCCACCCTACAAATTCCCGTTACGCCTGCGCGCTCAATTCGGCACGGTCGAGTTCTTCCTCGATCAGGTGAAACGCATCATCGCCGATCTCCTCGGATTCACGCAGCGTCAAGAGCGATTGCCGGGCGGCGCTGATCGCGCGGCGTCTTAAGGGGTCGGCGGGAAGCTCGCTCGAGGTGACGCCGCCGCTTGGATCGGTCTCGGCGCGCATCAGGAGCGCGCGGTACTCCAGCCTGAGGATTTCGGCTTCCTCGGAGGGATCGCTGTCGATCTCTTCCAGCGCGGCGCGAAAGGCGATGGCGCGGGCGCGCGCTGCCTCGGCCGTCACCGGGTCGTCGTCCTTCAGACGCAGCGCCAGGATCAAAGGCCGCAGGGTCAAGCCCTGAATCACGAGCGTTCCAAATACCACCGAAAAGGCGGTCAGCAGGATCAGGTCGCGATACGGAAAATCTTCCGGCAATGCAAAGGCGGCCGCCAGCGTGACGATGCCGCGCATGCCGCACCAGGAAACGACGATGCCGCCCTTGACCGTCGGCGGCGGCGCGGCGCGGTGGGGATGAAACAGCCCCCACGCCGCCAGCCGCCTGACGACGGCGCCATAGCTCATCACCCAGCCGATGCGCGCGAGGACGACGGCCGCCAGCACGCTTGCGGCAAAGATGCAATATTCCACGCGCACGACCTCGTCGAGCCCGGCCCAGATCGGCTTGAGCTGCATGCCGATCAGCATGAAGGCGAGCACGTTGAGCACGAACACCACGGTCTCCCACACCG
Organism: Bradyrhizobium sp. Arg237L; assembly: GCF_029990105.1. NCBI lineage: Bacteria > Pseudomonadati > Pseudomonadota > Alphaproteobacteria > Hyphomicrobiales > Nitrobacteraceae > Bradyrhizobium > Bradyrhizobium sp. Arg237L. The sequence continues at coordinate 19,052 of NZ_JAQMIL010000003.1, forward strand.
CGTAGGACGGCACGCGCAGCCGCGCCGGCATCCGCGCCGGTGCAGTACGCGCCATGGTGATGGCGAAGACGACGATGGTGAGGATGCCGGACAGGCCGATCCGCTCGGCGATGATCCACGCCATGAACGTGCCGCCGAACTGGGTGATGATCGCGCTCGGCGCGTAAGCGATTCGGCGCGTCAGCAGCATCGAAAGCCGGGCGAAGAGATAGCCGGCGATCAGGCTGCCGATCACCGCCAGCACGAGCGACGGCGCAAATTCGCGCAGCTTCAGGTGTTCGACCGCCACAGTGCCAACGGCGACGCGATAGATCAGCAGCGCGCTGGCATCATTGAGCAGGCTTTCGCCCTCGAGGATCTTCAGCAGCCGATAGGGCAGCTTGACCTGGCGCAGGATCGCGACCGCGGCCGCCGCATCCGGCGGAGCGACGATGGCGCCCAATGCGATCGCCGCGGCCCATGGCATGTCCGGCCTCAGCCAATGCGCCACCAGCGCGACGGCGGCGGTCGTGGTGCCGACCGCAGCGAGCACCAGCATCGACACCGGCAACCAGTTGTTGCGGAGGTCGCGGAGCGACGTATCGAATGCGGCATCGAGCAGCACAGGTGCCACGAACAGCGCCAGCGCGAGGCCGGGTTCCAATGTCCAGGATGGCCCCGACGGCAGGAAGGTCAGGAGCACGCCGCCGACCGCAAGGAAGGTCGGATAGGGCACGTTGATCCGTCGCGCCGCCGCCGACAGCGGAATGGCGACGAGCAGCAGGACGATGGTCCATTCGAAGGTTGACACGCGTCAAATTCCTGTTGGCAGTCATTGGCTAATCTAACACGAGTTTGCGTGTCTATGAGCAAGCGCGGAAATCGCGACAAATCTCCCGCTGTGCGGGGTGTGCGTCGTTTGCTACCATTGGCTCGAGATCAAGAATTCCTACCGGACCAATCGATGCAATCCTGGCTCTTCATCCGACGCGTCATCGTCGCGTCGAGCCTTTGCATGGCGCTTGCGCAGCATGCATTTGCAACCAGCGTAGAGCCGCTCAAGGATGTGCAGGCCGATCCCGCGCCATGCCTCACTGCTGCCGGCGCTGACGATAACGATAAGGCCGTCGATCTCTGCACGGCGCTGATCGACAACGAAAACACCGCCAAACCCGATCGCGTCAAGGCGCTGATCGCGCGTGGTGAGGTCTATGCCCGGAAGGACATGGTCGACCGCGCGATCTCCGATTACGATGCAGTGCTGAGGCTCGATCCGACGCTCGCCGATAGCTTCAATGCGCGCGGCGAGCTTTGGCGCAAGAAGGGCGACCGGCCCAAGGCGCTCGCTGATTTCGGCGCGGCGATCAAGCTGAATCCGGGTCACGCCGCGGCGCGCGCCAACTACAAGTCGTTGGCGCTCGAATTGGAGCGCCTCGGCGCGCTGATGGCCGTTGCGGGCAAGCCGAGTTTCAATTGTGCCAAGGCGCGACGCGCGGTGGAGAAGGTCATCTGCGCCAACCCTGATCTCGCCGACCTCGACCGCGAGATCTTTGCGGCGAATGCCAGGGCGGTCCGCGAGGCCGAGAATCCGCGTGCCGCCCGCGCCCTGCAGCGCGAGCAGGACGAATTCATCGCCCGCCGCAACGCCCAGTTCGGCCGTCCCGGCTATGACCTGCCGACGGCGATGAAGCGGCGGCTGCAGAAGCTGAACGGGGTCGACGGGTATTAGTTGCGGCCGCTGGCTGAATGGAGCGCTCTTTTCGGCTTGAATCGTGGCCGCTGTCCGTGACAATGCGGTCAAAGACGATGAAATAGCCGCTTGCGTCATGCCCGGCCTCGTGCCGGGCATCCACATCCTTCCCGGCTGAGGAAGCAACGCGTGGATGGCCGGGACGAGCCGGCCATGACGGGGAGAAAGACCGGGAGGAACGCCATGAACATTCACAACAGCCGCTATCACGAGATCCATGCACGCTCGCTGGCTGATCCCGATGGTTTCTGGAGCGAGGCGGCGCGGGAGATCGATTGGATCGAGCCGGCCAAGACGATTTTCGATCCCTCGCTCGGCGTCTATGGGCGCTGGTTCACCGGCGCCGTCGTCAACACCTGCTACAACGCGCTCGATCGCCACGTGCTCGGCGGCCGCGCCGACCAGGTCGCACTGATCCACGATTCCCCACTCACCGGCAGCATCACGAAATTCACCTATGCCGGGCTTCTGAAGGAAGTGCAGGCGCTCGCCGCGGTCATGCAGGATTTCGGCGTGACCAAGGGTGACCGCGTCATCCTCTATATGCCGATGGTGCCGGAAGCGGTGGTGGCGATGCTGGCCTGCGCGCGGATCGGCGCGGTGCACAGCGTGGTGTTCGGCGGTTTTGCCGCAAAGGAATTGGCCAGCCGCATCGACGATGCCAAGCCGAAGCTGATCTTTTCGGCGAGCTGCGGCATCGAGCCCGGCCGCATCGTGCAGTACAAGCCGCTGCTCGACGAGGCGATCAAGCTCGCCAGCGCCAAGCCGGAAGCCTGCATCATCCTGCAGCGCCCGCAGCATGGTTGCGAGCTCACCGCGAGCCGCGATCACGACTGGTCCAGCCTGAGCTGCGCCGCACTCGATGCCGGCAAGGCCGCGCCTTGCGTCCCGGTGCTCGCGACCGACCCGCTCTACATCCTCTACACCTCGGGCACGACGGGAATCCCGAAGGGCGTCGTGCGCGACAATGGCGGGCATCTGGTCGCGCTGAAATGGTCGATGTTCAACCTCTATGGCGTCAAGCCGGGCGAGGTCTGGTGGTGCGGCTCCGACATCGGCTGGGTGGTCGGCCACAGCTACATCGTTTACGGCCCGCTGTTCCATGGCGCGACCTCGATCATGTATGAAGGCAAGCCGATCGGCACGCCCGATGCCGGCGCGTTCTGGCGGGTGATCTCCGAGCACAAGGCGGTGGCGTTCTTCACCGCGCCGACCGCCTTCCGCGCCATCCGCAAGGAGGATCCGGAAGGCAAGTTCATCCGACAATATGATCTCGCAAACTTCCGCACGCTCTTCCTCGCCGGCGAGCGCGCCGATCCGCCGACGGTGGAATGGGCGGAGGCACAATTGAAGGTACCGGTGGTCGACCATTGGTGGCAGACCGAGACCGGCTGGTGCATTGCCGGCAATCCGGTGGGGCTCGGCATGCTGCCGGTCAAGCATGGCTCGCCGACGGTGCCGATGCCGGGCTATCAGGTCGATGTGGTCGATGAAGCCGCAAGGCCGATGCCCGCGGGCACCATGGGCTCGATCGTGATCAAGCTGCCGATGCCGCCCGCCTGCCTGCCGACGCTGTGGCAGCAGGATGAGCGCTTCAAGGAAGCCTACCTCTCCGAATTCCCCGGCTATTACAAAACGTCGGACGCCGGCTACAAGGATGAGGACGGCTATGTCTGGGTGATGGGGCGCACCGACGACATCATCAATGTTGCCGGTCACCGCCTCTCCACCGGCGGCATGGAGGAAATCCTCGCATCGCATCCCGATGTCGCCGAATGCGCCGTGCTCGGCGTCAAGGATGCGATCAAGGGCGAAGTGCCCTGCGGTTTCCTGGTGCTGAAGGCCGGCGTCAGCCGCCCGCCCGCCGAGATCGAGAAGGAGATCGTGGCATTGGTGCGCGAAAAGCTCGGCCCGGTCGCCGCCTTCAAGCTCGCGATCACGGTCGGCCGCCTGCCGAAGACGCGCTCCGGCAAGATCCTCCGCGGCACCATCAAGAAGATCGCCGATGGCGAGAGCTGGACCATGCCGGCCACGATCGAGGACCCCAAGGTGCTCGACGAGATCGGCGCCGCGCTGAAGGGAAGGGTGTGACGGTTGGATCGTCATGCCCGGGCTTGACCCGGGCATCCATCAAGATCAGAGAAGCCGCCATCTTTTCGATGGATTGCCGGGTCATCCCCGATCAGGTCGGGGACGGGCGCACGGCAATGACGAAAGAGGGAAACCACGTATGCGACGTTACTTCGCCCGAGCCCATATCGCCCTGTTCCTAGTCGCGCCACTGCTCGTCGGCTGCCTCGAGCGGAGGACGGCGCCGCTGGCCGATGCCGCGGGTGACGACGACGCGTTCTGCCGCGCCAACAACGTCCAGCAGGGCTCGCCCGAATACGTCGCCTGCCGCAAGGACCGCGACGTCCAGCGGCAGAACGCCGAAGCGCGCGCCGACCGTCGTCAGCGCAATCTCGGCGAATACATGCTCAACAATCCGGTGAGGCCATAAGCAGAGGAGGAACGTCATGAACGAGGACGTCTTCAACGAAAGCCTGCGCCGATTCCTGAAGCGCGTCGGCATCACCTCCCAGCGCGAGATCGAAAAGGCCGTACGCGACGCCATCGAAGCCGGCCGCCTCAAGGGCAACGAGAAGCTGACGGCGAAAATGACGCTGACGATCGACGCCGTCGGGCTCAAGCACGAGGTGACGGAAGAAATCGCGCTCGGATAGTGCTTTGCCAGAGCGTTTTCGAGCGAAGTGGCAGCGCGTTACCGCTGCGACTGAATCGCAACGCCGTTTGCCGTGATACTTTTGCAACGGTGTGACTCAATCACGCCATGTCTCGTCTGATTTGATCCGCATCAAATCCTTCACCGTCCCGCTTCTGGTCTGAGAGAGGCAACGCGCGACTTTCCGCGCGGACTTGGCGATGGGAAGACTTGGCGATGGGGAATTTAATGAGGACAAGAACAATTTTGACGGCGTCGCTCGTGCTTGCGGCGGCGTTCGGTGGGGCTGCCATGTCGGCGCAGGCTGCGGATCTGGCGGCGACGCCGGTCTACAAGGCGAAGGCACCGCCGCCGGTGGAGACCTTCAACCCCTGGATGATCCGTCTGCGCGCACTCGGCGTGTTGCCGGATGCGGGCGGCAGCTCGGTTAACGTCTTTGGCGTTCCGGGCCTGTCGTCACCGAATTCGGGGCTCTCGATCAGCGACCAGGTCATCCCGGAGCTCGACATCACCTATTTCTTCACCCCGAACATCGCCGCCGAACTCATCCTCGGTGCGACCAGGCATCACATCAGCGGTACCGGGGCGCTCAACGGGCTCGACATCGGTAAGGCCTGGCTGTTGCCGCCGACGCTGACCCTGCAATATCACTTCACCGGGCTCGGCGCGTTCAAGCCGTATATCGGTGCCGGCATCAACTACACCGTGTTCTTCAACCAGTCCGCGGCCAACACGCCGGTCGGCGGTCTTGCGGTGACGGATCTGCACATCAGCAACCAGGTCGGCGCCGCGGTTCAGTTCGGCTTCGACTACATGCTCGACCGCCACTGGGGCCTCAACGTCGACGTCAAGAAGCTGTGGCTGCGGCCGGATTACTCGGCAACTGTCAACAACGCGATTCCAGTCACCGGGCGCGCCAATATCGATCCGTGGCTGGTGGGCGGCGGCGTCGTCTACAAGTTCTGACGCCGCGGGGGACGGCGGCGCCGGGAGCCGGGCCCCGGCGCCGCTGGCCGCCTTGGTGCTGAGCGAGCATGAGATGACGGACCAGATCGAATTGCGCTAAGAGAGATCATTCCCATCTCAGCGCGCGCCGCGGAAAGCATCACATGGACATCAAGGTTAGGGATTCAAACGGCGCGCCGCTCGCCGAAGGCGACAGCGTCACGCTGATCAAGGACCTGAAGCTGAAAGGCTCGTCCACGGTCTTGAAGCGCGGCACTGTGATCAAGAACATCCACCTCACCGACAACGAGGACGAAATCGAAGGCCGCACCGACAAGGTCAAGGGCCTGGTCCTGCGCACGGAGTTCTTGAAGAAGGCGTGAGGGCGGCCATCCGCCGTCATCACCGCCACCGGGTCGGCGCACAGCGCCGCCCGATGACAGGCTCCGACGGCTGAGGGCGCTTGCTGCATCGCTCCAAACAAAAACGCGGCGGGTTATCCCGCCGCGTTCGCATCTCCGATGCTCGAAGCGGAGGAGACTTACTCCTCCTCGTCCGCCTTCTTGCCGCCGATCGTCTTCAGCTTGGCGAACACGGCGTCGACGTTGAGGTCGTCGCCCTTTCTCTCGGCGGGCTCGAACTCCGGCTCCTTCCGCGTGGTCTCGGAGGCCGGCAGCAGCGTGGCGCCACCATAGGTGGCGGTGGCTGGCTTCTCCTTGGCGGCGCGCTGCACCTCGAAGTCGAGCTCGATCTGCGAGCACAGGCCGAGCGTCACCGGGTCCATCGGGGTCAGCGTCGAGGTATTCCAGTGGGTGCGGTCGCGGACGCTGGCGATCGTGGTCTTGGTGGTTCCGACCAGCCGCATGATCTGGGCGTCCTTCAGTTCGGGATGGTTGCGGACCAGCCACAGGATCGCGCTCGGCCGCTCATGGCGGCGCGACACCGGCGTATAGCGCGGGCCCTTGCGCTTGGCGGCGGCCGGCAGCACCACCTTGCTCTCGCCGAGCCTGAGGCGATAGTTGGGGTCCCTTTCGCCCTTTTCGATCTCGTCGCGGCTCAATTGGCCGGTCGAGATCGGGTCCATGCCCTTGATGCCCTGGGCGGCGTCGCCGTCGGCGATGGCGCGGACCTCCAGCGGGTGCATCTTGGTGAAATCGGCGACCTGGTCGAAGGTCAGCGCGGTATTATCGAGTAGCCAGACGGCGGTCGCCTTGGGCATCAGAGGTGCGTTGCTCATGGCAAATCTCCTTTGTGCTTCGCCCACCTCTTTGGAGGCGAAACCGGGGGGTCATCAGCGATGACGGGAATTAAGCCCTATATAATCCTTCGGGTACCGGTGGCGCAATGGTTCTGCTAGAGTGCCTTGACACCGTCCGAAACCGAGCCCAAGTCGGGCTAAAGTCCTTACCCAACTGACCGTTCCCTGCCCGCCGGCAAGGGGTGATTCGGTCGCGAGATCGCTCCATGCCAGCCAAACCAGACCTGAGAATCGTGCTTTGTTCGCCACGCGGCTTTTGTGCCGGGGTGGTCCGGGCCATCGACACCGTGGAACGGGCGCTGACGATCTACGGCGCCCCGGTTTATGTCCGGCACGAGATCGTCCACAATAAATATGTCGTGGACGGCCTGAAGAAGAAGGGCGCGATTTTCGTCGAGGAACTGGCCGAAATCCCCGCGAATACCACCGCACCGGTGGTTTTTTCCGCTCATGGGGTTCCAAAGTCGGTTCCGGCGGATGCGCAGGCACGCCATTTGTTCTCGCTGGACGCCACCTGTCCGCTGGTCACCAAGGTGCACCGGGAAGCCGCGATCCATTTCAAGCGTGGCCGCGAGATCCTCCTGATCGGGCATTCCCACCACCCGGAGGTGGTCGGCACGCTCGGCCAGTTGCCTGCGGGCGCCGTGACCCTGATCGAGACCGCCGAGGACGCCAAGACCTTCACCCCGAAGGATCCCAACAACCTCGCCTTTGTGACCCAGACCACGCTGTCGATCGACGATACCGCCGAGATCGTCGCGCTGCTCAAGGAGCGCTTCCCGAACGTCAACGGGCCGCACAAGGAAGACATCTGCTATGCCACCACCAACCGCCAGCTTGCGGTGAAGAAGGTGGCTCCGGTGGTCGATGCGCTGATCGTGGTCGGCGCGCCGAACTCCTCCAACTCGCAGCGCCTGCGCGAGGTCGCCGAGCGCGAGGGCTGCCCGATCGCGGTGCTGGCGCAGCGTGCCAGCGACATCGACTGGGATCGCTTTGAGGGCATCAGCAGCCTCGGCATCACGGCCGGCGCCTCCGCGCCGGAAGTGATCGTCGAAGAGATCATGGACGCGTTCGCCGAGCGCTTTGAATTGCATGTCGAGACCGTCTCGGCCGCGGAAGAAAACGAGTTCTTCCCGCTGCCGCGCTCGCTGCGTCCTGAAGCCGCCGCCGAGTAGTCGTTTATGGCGGTCTACACCGACGTCGCCGCCGAAGAGCTAGCGGAATTCCTTAGAGGTTACGACATCGGCGATCTCCTCTCCTACAAGGGGATCGCCGAGGGCGTCGAGAACTCCAACTTCCTGCTGCACACGAGCTGCGGTTCGTTCATCCTGACGCTCTACGAGAAGCGCGTGGCGGAGGATGACCTTCCGTATTTCCTGTCGCTGATGGCGCATCTCGCCGAGCGCGGCGTGAGCTGCCCGCAGCCGGCGCGAAACCGCAACGGCGAGGTCTTTAGCCGGCTCGCGGGGCGGCCGGCGGCGGTCATCAATTTCCTCGAAGGCATGTGGCCGCGGCGGCCGAATGTCGGACATTGCGGCGCCGTCGGCGAGGCGCTGGCGAAGATGCATCTTGCCGGGCTCGATTTCCCGATGTTCCGCCAGAACCCGCTCTCGGTTGCCGGCTGGCGGCCGCTGTTCGATCTTGCCGGCTCGCGCGCCGACAGCGTGCAGGCGGGCCTGCGCGATTTCGTCGAGCGTGAGCTTGGCTATCTCGAGGCGAATTGGCCGGCCGATCTGCCGGTCGGCGTCATCCATGCCGATCTGTTTCCGGACAACGTGTTCTTCCTCGGCGACAGACTGTCGGGGCTGATCGACTTCCCGTTCTCCTGCAACGACATCCTGGCTTATGACGTGGCGATCTGCCTCAATGCCTGGTGCTTCGAGCCGGACCATTCCTTCAACGCGACGAAAGCGCGCGCGCTCCTCAATGCATATGGCCGGGCGCGGCCGTTGTCGGAAGGAGAGCAGGCGGCGCTGCCGCTGCTCGCGCGCGGCGCCGCGCTGCGCTTCCTGCTGACGCGTTTGGTCGATTTCTTCAACGTGCCGCCAGGTGCGCTGGTGAAGCCCAAGGACCCGCTGGAATATGTGCGCAAGCTGCGCTTCCAGCAGAGCGTGAAGACGCTCAGCGACTACGGCGTGACGCAGGCGGGGTGCGTGGCGTGAGCGAAAAGCCGCATGTGACTGTTTTCACCGATGGCGCCTGCTCGGGCAATCCCGGCCCGGGCGGCTGGGGCGCGATCCTGAAATTCGGCGACGTCGAGAAGGAATTGAAGGGCGGCGAGGCCCATACCACCAACAACCGCATGGAATTGATGGCGGCGATTTCGGCGCTGGAGGCGCTGAAGAAGCCCTGCGTGGTCGATCTCACCACCGACAGCCAATATGTCCGCCAGGGCATCACCGCCTGGATCTTCGGCTGGAAGAAGAACGGCTGGCGTACTGCCGACAAGAAGCCGGTGAAGAATGTCGAGCTATGGCAGCGGCTCGATGCCGCGCTGAAGCCGCACGAGGTGCGCTGGCACTGGATCAAGGGCCACGCCGGCCACGCCGAAAACGAGCGCGCCGACCAGCTCGCCCGCGAAGGCGTCGCCATGGCGCGGCTGAAGGAAAAAGTCGGCGGTTCGTAGTTGGTAGGGTGGGCAAAGCGCAGCGTGCCCACCATCCACGTTCGGTGCAAAAAAGGGTGGGCACGCTTCGCTTTGCCCACCCTACGGCCTCTCCGTCGTCGTCCGTCATTGCGAGCGAAGCGAAGCAATCCATTTCGCCGCTTGCTGAGGCGTGGATTGCTTCGTCGCTACGCTCCTCGCAATGACGGGGGGAAGCTTAGAGCTGCGCCAGCAGCGTGTCGCCGCCGGAGACCTCGACCTTGCCCGGGGCCGGTTCGAGGTTGAGCTTCTTCACCACGCCGTCCTCGACCAGCATCGAATAGCGCTTGGAGCGGATGCCGAGCCCGTTGCCGGAGGCATCGAGCTCCATGCCGATCGCCTTGGTGAAATCGGCGTTGCCGTCGGCGAGGAACAGCGCCTCGTCGCGCTGGTCGGTGTCGCGCTTCCAGGCGTTCATGACGAAGGCATCGTTGACCGAGACGATCGCGATGGTGTCGACGCCCTTGTCCTTGATGGCGTAGGCGTTGAGGAAGATGCTCGGCAGATGCATCTTGTGGCAGGTGCCGGTGTAGGCGCCGGGCACTGCGAACAGCGCCACCTTCTTGCCCTTGAAGACATCATCGGTGGTCCGCACCTGCGGACCTTCCTCGGTCATCACGCGAAACTTGGCATCCGGCAGCTTGCCGCCAACTTGGATCGTCATCGTCCAGTCTCCCTGAATGAGCTGATGTTTTGTAGACCGTGCAGCTTGCGGGCACAATATTCGCGAGCGTCAAAACCGCAACGGCCGCGCGCCTTCACCGTTCCGTCATCATCCAGAAAATCCGCCTTCGTCCAGGAAGGCCTGCTCGTCCGGTGTGGTCGCGCGCCGCAGGATGCGGTTGCGGTGAGGAAAGCGGCCGAACCGCCGGATGATATCGGCGTGCCCCTCCGCATATTCGAGCTGCTCCGTGTTGCCGATGTTCCGGAACAGCTCGATGCAGCGGATCTGGTCGGGCAGATGCTCCGAATGCATGAAGGGCATGTAGAGGAATTCGAGCAGGTCGGGGTCGATCCGCGCATCCACCCCGCGGTCGATGGCCCGATGCGCCACCTCCCGCGCCAGCGCGTCGCTTGAATAGGTCAGCGCGTCGCCGCGGAACATGTTGCGGGGAAACTGATCGAGCATGATGACGAGCGCCAGCGCGCCGTCGTCGATCATCTCCCATGACGACAACTCGCCGCCCGCCGCCTTCCGCCAGAGCTCGAGATAGCGGTCGCGTATTTCCGCATCGAACGCATCGTCGCCCGCGTACCAGCGATCGGGGCCGGCCGCGCGCCAGAACGCCAGGATCTCGCCCGGCGTGACATCGCGAACGTCAATCATGGTCCGAACGTCCGCTGGCGCGCGAATTCAGGCCGCAGCCGCCGGCTTCTTCTCGTCGCGCAATTCGCGGCGCAGGATCTTTCCGACATTGGTCTTCGGCAGCTCGGTCCTGAACTCGATCTGCTTCGGCACCTTGTAGTTGGTGAGCTGGGTGCCGCAGAACTTGATGATCTCCTCGGCGGTGAGGCTCGGGTCCTTGCGGACGATGAAGGCTTTGACCGCCTCGCTGGTCTTGGCGTCGGACACACCGATCACGGCGCATTCGAGCACGCCCGGATGGCTCGCGATCACTTCCTCGATCTCGTTCGGATAGACGTTGAAGCCGGAGACCAGGATCATGTCCTTCTTGCGGTCGACGATCTTGGTGTAGCCGTTCTCGTCCATCACCCCGATGTCGCCGGTGCGGAAATAGCCGTCCGCGGTCATCACCCGCGCGGTCTCGTCCGGCCGGTTCCAGTAGCCCGACATCACCTGCGGGCCCTTGGCGCAGATCTCGCCGGCCTGTCCGAGCGGCAGTTCATTGCCGTCATCGTCGCGGATCGAGAGATAAGTCGAAGGCACCGGCAGGCCGATCGAGCCGGAGAACTTGTCGGTGTCGGCGGGGTTGCAGGTCAGCGTCGGCGAGGTCTCGGACAAGCCGTAGCCTTCCGACAGCGCGCAGCCGGTCACCGCCAGCCATTTCTCGGCCACCGGCTTTTGCGTCGCCATGCCGCCGCCGAAGGAGGTCTTCAGCTTGGAGAAGTCGAGCTTGTCGAAGCCGGGCGTATTCAACAGGCCGTTGTAGAGCGTGTTGACGGCGGGAAAGCTGTTGATCTGGTATTTCGCGAGCTCCTTGACGAAGCCGGGCAGATCGCGCGGGTTCGGGATCAGGAGGTTGACGCCGCCGGCGCGCACCGCCAGCAGATAGCAGGCGGTCAGCGCGAAGATGTGGTAGAGCGGCAGCGCGCAGACGATGAAGAGCTGGTCGACATGCGGCGGCTTCTTGATCGCCGGCTGCAGCCAGGCGTCGTTCTGCAGCACGTTGGCGACGATGTTGCGGTGGAGCAGGGTGGCTCCCTTGGAGACGCCGGTGGTGCCGCCGGTATATTGCAGGAAGGCGACGTCATCGGGCGTGATCCTGGGCCGGTTGAGCTTCATGCCCCGGCCTGCGGCGACAGCAGTGTTGAATGCGACGGCGCGCGGGATCGAGAACGGCGGCACCATCTTCTTCACCCGGCGCACCACCAGATTGACGATCACGCCCTTGAAGCCAAGCAGGTCGCCCATGCTGCCGACGATGACGTGCTTGACCGAGGTCTTGCCCAGCACCTGCTGCACGGTGGCAGCGAAATTCTCCAGAACGATGATGGCTTCTGCGCCGGAATCCTTGAGCTGGTGCTCGAGCTCGCGCGGGGTGTAGAGCGGGTTGACGTTGACGGCGGCGTATCCGGCACGCAGCACGGCGGCGGTCGAGATCGGATATTGCAGCACGTTCGGCATCATCAGCGCGACGCGCGCGCCCTTTTGCAGGCCGAGGCTCTGCAGATAGGCGCCGAGCGCGGTCGACATCTCGTCGAGCTCGCGATAGGTGATCGCCTTGTCCATGCAGATGAAGGCCTTGCGGTCGGCGAACTTCGCAAAGCTCTCCTCGAGCAGCTCAACCAGCGATGAGTATTGCGTGACGTCGATGTCGGCGGGCACGCCGGCCGGGTAGTACTTGAGCCAGATGCGCTCCATGGAAATCCCCTCTCCTCGTCCCCGGACCGTGGCCCGGACTGCCTTCTTTTTGGCAGTATTGGGCTAGCCGGCGGCCGATGGCAAGCCGCCCGCGCCCGTTCGACGCATCAGCAAATCGGGGGATGTTGCGGCGCGGTTAACTGGCCGGCTTGCCGTCGTTCTTCGGCTTGGCCGCCGCCTTCGGCTTCGCCGGCTTGGCGGCTGGCTTGTCGCCCGCGGTGGCAGCCGGCTTCTCCGAAGGCTTTGCCGCCGCGCCATCCGACTTGGCATTGGCCGACTTGGCATTGGCATGGTGGACGGCGGCAGGCTTCGCCGCTGGCTTGGCTTCCGGCTTGGCGGCTTGCTTGGTATCCGCCTTCGTATCTGCCTTGGCCTGCTTTGCAGCCGGCTTGGCGTCGGACTTGCCATCCGATTTGCTATCAGACTTGGCGTCGGCAGACGCGTCCGGCTTCTTGGCCGCGACATGCGTCTGCTTCTTGCGCGGCTTTGGCGCGTCCTTCTCGGTGTCCGCCGCGACCGCGGCGATCAGCGCCGCACCCGTCCGGGTCGGGCCGGTATAGACCAAGACCGGCTCGGACGGCTCCGCCGGCTGCGCCAGCAAGTCGGCCGGCTTGAAGATCGGCGGCGGCAGGGCGGCGAAGAAGGTCGCGCCGGTCTCTCCACTGCTGCTGGTGCTGGCGACGGCGTCCTCGTCCTCGTCGCTGGCGGGCCGCTTGCGCTTGGGGCCACACATCTCATCGCGCAGGTTCGGCGGCGTGGCGTCGATCGGCGCCAGACTCTCGACCGTGCCGAGCGAAGGCCGGAGCCAGGACAGGCTGTTATTGGCGAAACCGCGATCGAGCAGTTGCGCCGCGCGCACCGCGCGCATCCGGCCCGACGAGGCACCGAGCACCACCGCGATCAGCCGTTTGCCGTCGCGCGTCGCCGACGCAACGAGGTTGTAGCCGGAGGCGCAGATGAAGCCGGTCTTGAAACCGTCGGCGCCGGGATAGCGGCCTATCAGGCGGTTGAAGTTCTGCGTGGTCCGGCGGCCGAAGCGGATCGAGGGGATGTGCACGAAATATTCGTATTCCGGGAGATCGCGGATGATGGCACGGGCAAGAATCGCAAGGTCGCGCGCGGAGGTGATCTGGCCGTCCGCCGGCAGCCCGTTCGGATTGACGTAGCTCGTCTGCGTCATGCCGAGCTTCTGCGCGGTGTCGTTCATCATCGCGGAGAAGCCGTCGATCGATCCGCCGACGCCTTCGGCGAGCACGACCGCCATGTCGTTGGCCGACTTCACCAGCATCATCTTCAGCGCATTGTCGACGGTCACTTGCGTGCCCGGACGAAAACCCATCTTCGACGGTGACTGCGAGGCCGCCGTCGGCGAGACCGTGAGCAGCGTGTCGAGCGAGATGCGGCCGTCCTTCACCGCCTTCAGCGTCACATAGGTCGTCATCAGCTTGGTGACCGATGCCGGATACCAGGGCATGGTCGCGTTGTCGGCCTGCAGCACCTTTCCGCTATCGGCTTCCACCACCAGCAGCGCCTCGGCCTTGGTCGCGTGCGGCGCGAGCGCGAAGGCCGCGGCGGCGACGAGGAGGAGAAGCGATCGGCGAAGCAGCGGGCGAAGAAGGTGCACTATCCTGATCCTGGTCCGGTTCTTGGAGCCCCGCCGTGAACAAGTTGGGGCTTTCAGATGTGACGTTCCGGTTTCAAGCGTGTCCGGCGCCGGCCAATTTTGCGGCGGTGCAAACCCTATACCGGGTCGCTTTTGGAGAACAGAGGCCGGGTTATTTAATCGTGGACGAAATCGGCCGAATTTCGACAATTCCGCGGCCGGTGAAGCGCGGCCTATTCCGCCTGCAGGCTTGCTCGCGCGTTCTCCTGGACCATGAATTGGGCCCGCGCGAGATCGGCAAAACGGCCGCCTTTTGCGACGAGTTCATCGAAAGTTCCGCTTTCGATCACCCTGCCGTTGTCGAACATCAGGATGCGGGTGGCGTGGCGGATGGTGGAGAGGCGATGCGCGATCACGAAGGTGGTGCGGCCTTTCATCACTTCATCGAGAGCGGCGTTGACCTTGGCCTCGGTGACGGCATCCAGCGCGCTGGTGGCCTCGTCCAGGATCAGGATCGGCGGGTCCTTGAGCAGCGCGCGGGCGATCGACAGGCGCTGCCGCTCGCCGCCTGACAGCATGCGGCCGCGCTCGCCGGCATGGGTGTCGAATCCCTTCTCGCTGCGCTCGATGAATTCCAGCGCCTGTGCCCGGGCCGCTGCCGTGCGAAGTTCCTCGTCGGTGGCGTCAGGCTTGCCGACGCGCAGGTTCTCGGCGATCGAGCGGTTGAACAGCAGCGCCTCCTGGAACACCACGCCGATGTTCCTTCGCAGCGCGGTCAGCTTCAGCGCGCGGATATCCATGCCGTCGATCTTGATGATGCCCGACTGCGGATCGAAGGCGCGGTGCAGCAGCGCAATCGCGGTCGACTTGCCGGCACCGGTCGGGCCGACCAGCGCGATGGTCTGGCCGGGCAGCGCGGTGAGGGTCAGATCTTCCACTGCCGGCCGCTTGCCATCATAGGAGAAGGAGACGTCGTGGAATTCGACGAGGCCCGACAGCCGGCCTGCATCCATCGCGCCGGGACGGTCGCGCACCGCCGGCACCGCGTCCAGTACGTTGAAAAATTCCTTCAAGCGCGGCGCTTCCATGAACACGTTGTTGATGAAGCCCACCACCTGCTCGAGCTTCTGGATCAGCATGGTCGCGAAGGAGACGAACATCACGATCTCGCCGACCGAGGTCAGTCCTTGCTGGTTCAGCACGATGCCGACCGTGAAGATCGCAAGCACGGTGATGGTGGTGGAGGCACGGGTGATCACGGTCACCAGCGCCCACCATGACAGCACAGGCATCTGCGCAGCGAGCAGCTTGTCGGCGACGAAGCGCAGGCCTTGCACCTCGGAGTCGATGCGGACGAAGCTCTGCACCAGCGCCACATTGCCGAGCGCGTCGGAGGCGCGCGCGGAGAGATCGCTGTAGTGCTCCTCGACCTCGCTCTGCATGCCGTGGGTCTTGCGTACCACCAGCGTGGTCAGCACGGTGAAGACGACGCAGAGCGCGAACAGGAGGATCGCGAGTCGCCAGTTGATGTAGAGCGAGAGCGGCAACAGCACGACCAGCGACAGGATCGCGGCAAAATGCTCGCGGAAGAAGCCGAGCCAGAGCCGCCACAGCGCGTCCGTGCCGTTCAGCATCACTTTCATCAGCCGTCCCGAATGGGTGCCGGTGTGAAAGGTCAATGGCAGTTGCAGGATGTGCTCGAAATAATCGGTCAGAACCGCCTGCCGCTGGCGATGCGCGAGCCGGTCGGCATGCAGCGCCACGATGGCGCTACACCCGATCGTGAACAGGCCGAACGCGACCCAGGCCGCGAGCAGCGGCCATGGCGAGGTGGACGCGATCAGTCCGGTGACCGGCTTGCCCGAGAGCACGTCGACGATCTTGCCGAACAGCACCGGCTCGGCGAATTGCGCGCAGGCGAGCAAGAGATTGGCGCCGGCCAGGATCCAGCCGAGCCGCGCCTCCTTGCCGAGCAATTCGAGCACGCGAACATAAAGACGAAGCAGCGACATGCCGCCATTCTAATCCGGGATCGCGGGCAAGAACCAGAGCGCGATGCTCTTTCCCGCCGTTTCTCCACGTCATTGCGAGCGGAGCGAAGCAATCCATATCTCCGCTTGCGGAGGCGTGGATTGCTTCGTCGCTGTCGCTCCTCGCAACGACGGGCGCGGCGCTACTCTTGCTCAATTCACCACGCGCGCGTCGGCCGGCGGCAGGAATGCGTCATCGAAAATATCCGCCGCGGTCGGCCGCTTCTGGAATTTGAAATCCTCCGCGATCTGGTCGATCGACCGCTCGAACCTGACCGTATCGATGCCGCCGAGGCCGTGCTGCTTCACTTCCGCGGTGAGGATGTTGTCGCCGATGATGGCGCGCAGCCGCTCGGATTCCAGTTCGCGTGAGCCGGCATCCATGCGGCTCACCACTTCGGTGACCGCTCGTGCGGGTTCCTTGATCGCAAGATGTGTTCCCGTGATCACCGCCCGCACAAAGCCCTTCACGGCCTCGGGCTTGGCGGCTGCCAAGTTCGGGTTGACGATCAGCGCGGCGCCATAGGCCTCGCAGCCGTAGTCGGCGAAGCGCAGCACTGCGAGATCGTCCGCCGGCACGCCGCGATCGCGCAGGTTGATCGCCGACAGATAGGAGAAGCCGGTAACCGCGTCGACCTGTCCCGCCGACAGCATCGGCTCGCGGACCGCGGCGCTGATGCTGTTCTGCTTCACGCTTTGCGGCTTGATGCCGTTCTGCCTGGCGACCGCGGGCCACAGCCGGATCGAGAGATCGCCTTCGGCGACGCCGAGATTCTTGCCCTCGACATCGGAGAGCGCACGGATGCCGCGGCTCCTGCGCGCGATGATGGCGTAGGGCGCGTGGTTGAACAGCACGAAGATCGCCTTGACCGGTGCGGCGCCATTCCGGTCGCGCGCGCGGATCAGCGTGTTGATGTCGACCAGCGCGAAATCGCTCATCCCCGCGCTGACGCGCCCGATCGCGTCCTGCGATCCGCCCGCGATGTTGGTGGTGACCGCAAGCCCCTCCGCGCCGAACGATCCGCCGACGCCTGCCATCACGAAGGGCGACACCGCGGCGTCGATCGGGCGGTCGAGCGTAAGCTGGATCGTGATCGGCTGCTTGGCGGCGCCTGCGCTCTGTGCGCGGCTTGCGCGAGAGCACAGGCTGGCGCCGAGGCCGATCGCAAGGCCCAGGAAATCGCGGCGGGTGGAGGTCAGGGTTACGCGCATGATGACGTCAGGAGACGCGAGACAATCTGTCGCGCTGGGTATGTCTGTTTCGTGACACCGAACGCGCGTTTTCGCCCGTTCAGCGGTGCCATTCTGCCGCTTCTAACCTGAATGCTTGATGACTGCCACGATTTCGCCAGGGATCGTTCAGCCTGCGTTTGGTTTGGGGAACTTAGGATCGCACCCGTGGTTGGCTATGAGTGGCCCGACGGGCCGAGCTTCCACGGAGGACTACTCAGATGTTTGCGCGAAAAGGTGTGTTTTCATCGATCGGCCGCGCAGCCGCACTGGCTACCGTCGCGGCGGTCGCGCTGACGGCGGTCGAGCCGTCGATGGCCTATGCGGGCTCGGCCCCGAAGGCCAAGAAGGTCACGGCGCAGACCGGCACCAGCGACGTCACCGATATCAGCGCCCGCCGGCGATATTATCGCGGTGGCGGTGGCGGCGCGGCCGCTGCGGCAGCCTTTGCCGGCATCGTCGGCGCGGGGCTTGCGATCGCCGCCGCCCAGAACCGCCGCGATTACTATGATTCCTACGGCTACTATGGTGGCGGCCCGGTCTATTACGGTGGCCCGGCCTATTATGGCGGCGGCCCGTATTACTACGGCGGCGGCTATGGCCGCGGCGTGCCGTACTATCGCGGTCACCCGCTCGCGAGCTGGTAAACGCGATTTTGATCGAGATGAGGCCACCGGCCCGCGCGGCCGGTGGATTTTTTTCGCCCATTGGCCAGCATGTTAACACGCTGGCCAGAGGTTTGAATTAGGCTTGAGGAATGAGTGATTCGCTCGATCGGCTCTATCAGGCGGTTCTCGCGGCCCGGCATCTTGATCCGGCGACGTCGCGCACCGCCCGATTGTTTCAGCGCGGGCCGTCAAAAATGGCCAAGAAGCTGGCCGAGGAAGCGATCGAGGTCGTGATCGACGCCCTCAGCGGCAAGACCGACGCCGTGGTGCGCGAGAGCGCCGACCTTCTCTATAACCTGACTGTTTTGTGGGCAGCCGCTGGGGTCAAGCCGGAGGATGTCTGGAAAGAGATGGAACGGCGCGAGCATTTACTCGGAATCGCCGAAAAACTGCCGAAGACCGGAGCCAGACTGGCCAAGCCGTCGGCCGAGCCGGTCGTGCGGCGGCGAATTGTCGCGCTCGAAAGCAGCCTGCGGAAGCGGCGCTGACCCGCCAACAATCCTCTTTTGCCGGCATGGACAAATGCGCTCCATGATGGTTGATCGCGCCCATGCTGAAACGGATCTACGACTGGTGCATCGACGCCGCCGACAAACCCTACGCGCTGTGGATTTTGGCCGCCGTCGCCTTCGCTGAGAGTTCATTCTTCCCGGTTCCGCCCGACATCATGCTGCTGCCGATGTCGCTGGCGCAGCCAAGGCGCGCCTGGTGGTTCGCCACCGTCTGCACGGTCGCGTCGGTCGCCGGCGGCGTGCTCGGCTACGCCATCGGCGCGCTGCTCTATGACTCGGTCGGCCATTGGCTGATCACCATCTACGGCCTCGGCGACAAGGTGGACGCCTTCCGCGCCTCCTATGCCGAATGGGGCGCGGTGATCATCCTGCTCAAGGGCCTGACCCCGATCCCCTATAAGCTCGTCACCATCACCTCGGGCTTCGCCGGCTATAACATCTGGCTGTTCATCCTGTGCTCCATCGTCGCGCGCGGCGGCCGCTTCTTCATTGTCGCGGTCCTGCTCAACCGCTACGGCGACTTCATCCGCAAGGAATTGGAGAAGCGGCTGGGCTTCTGGGTCGCAATCGGCGCGATCGTGCTGGTGCTCGGCTTCTACATCGCCTTCAAGCTGGTTTAGCGCGCGCGAGAACTCTCTCCCCTCATGGTGAGGAGGCGCGAAGCGCCGTCTCGAACCATGAGGCCCAATCGAGCCCGTGGCCCATCCCTCGAGACGCGCGCTAAGCGTGCTCCTCGGGATGAGGGTGGTAGGTGTGGCGCAAAGCGCTTTGCCGTGTCGTCGTCCTCGGGTTACGCTTCGGCATGCTTGATCGAGTCGAGCTTTCGTTTCGCATCGGACCGCCCGTCGCCAAGGCGGCCGTTGTCGTGTCGACGCTGATGCTCGCCTCCGATCTCGCTTTTGCGCAAGCCGCGCCTCCAATCTCGCTCGGTGTCCAGTCACAGCCCCAGCCTCAGCCAAACCAAGCTGCGCCGCCTGAGCGCGAGGAGAACCTGGGCCTCATCAACGAGATCAGCAAGCTGTTCGAAAAGTCCAAGTCGATCCTGCCGTCGTTGAAGAGTCCGGGCGAGACGGTTGATGATCTCAACGCCCGCGCCAAGGATGCGGGCGAGGGCCTGTCTGCTCTCACAAGACCGTCATTGATTGTCACCGGCCGCGCGGCCTGCCTGGTCGCAGCCAACGGCGCGCCGGACTGCAAGGCCGGCGCCGACAAGCTCTGCCAGAGCAAGGGCTACAAGGAAGGCAAGAGCCTGGACACCGATGCGGCCGAGAAATGCTCGCCGATCGTGTTCGTTCCCGGCCACAAGCGCAGACCCAATGACTGCCGGACGGAAAATTTCGTCACGCGGGCGATCTGCCAATAGCGCTCTGTAGCTCTCGTAGCCCGGCTGGAGCGCCAGCGTAACCCGGGTCCGCTCGCAGATGCGGACACAGACGTCCCGGGTTACGCGTTCCGCTCCACCCGGGCTACGGCAATAGCGGGAAAACGCAATACTTGACACTGGAAAGATTGCCTTGCTGGTATGATGTCTGGCATCTTTGGCCTAGTCTCGCTTCCCAGCTAATCGAAGGATCTTCTCTGATGTCCATGCCTGCCTTGTTCAAGGGCCGTCTGTCGATTCCAGTGATCGGTGCGCCACTGTTCATCATCTCCGTGCCTGATCTCGTGATCGCGCAGTGCAAGGCCGGCGTGGTCGGATCGTTTCCGTCGCTGAACGCGCGGCCGCCGGAGTTGCTCGACGAATGGCTGGGGCGCATCAAGGAAGAGCTCGCGGCCTATGACAGGGCGCATCCCGAACGGCCCTCGGCGCCGTTCGCGGTCAATCAGATCGTGCACAAGTCGAACAACCGGCTCGATCATGATCTCGCGCTCTGCGAGAAGCACAAGGTGCCGATGATCATCTCCTCGCTCGGCGCGCGCGAGGAGCTCAATCGGGCCGTGCACAATTGGGGCGGCATCGTCTTCCACGACGTGATCAATCAGAAGTTCGCCCACAAGGCGATCGAGAAGGGCGCCGACGGCCTGATCCTGGTGGCGGCCGGCGCGGGCGGCCATGCCGGCACGCTGTCGCCGTTCCCCTTCGTTGCGGAGACGCGGCAGTGGTTCGACGGTCCGATCGCGCTGTCGGGCGCGATGGGCAACGGCAGGGCGATCCGCGCCGCGCGCATCCTCGGCGCCGACTTCGCCTATATCGGCTCGGCCTTCATCGCGACGAAAGAAGCGAATGCGGTCGAAGGCTACAAGAGCATGATCACCGGCTCGGCCGCCGAAGACATCGTCTATTCCAACCTGTTCACCGGCGTGCACGGCAATTACCTGAAGCCGTCGATCGTCGCCGCCGGCATGGACCCGGACAATCTGCCGGCCTCCGATCCCTCCAAGATGAGCTTCGGCACCGACGCCTCCGGCGAGCGGGCGAAGCCGAAAGCCTGGAAGGAGATCTGGGGCTCAGGCCAGGGTGTCGGCAGCGTCGAAAAGATCGTACCCGCCGCCGAACTGATCGCGCGCTTCAAGAAGGAATACGAGGAAGCGGTCGATCCGGCATTGTGATCAATCAATTGGCGGTCCCGGCGTTGCGCACGGGACCGCCAGTGCTTTCCTGATCAGGCAACGTCGGTGGAAAGCGAAAGGTCCCTCCACGCTTCGAAGTCGGCCTGCAGCGCCTTGATCTTCTCCTCGACCAGCCGCACGGCGTCGCTGCCAAGCAGAAGATGCGCGGGCGGATCATCCGACATCGCGACCTTCAACATCGCTTGCGCGGCCTTCGCGGGATCGCCGATCTGCTTGCCGCTATATTCCATGCGGCGCTGGCGCGCCGGGTTCATCACCTGGTCGTAGTCGGAAATCGATCGCGCCGCCCGCACCAGCGATCGTCCCGCCCAGTCGGTGCGGAAGCCGCCCGGCTCGATCGCCGTCACCTTGATGCCAAGGTCCTTCACTTCCTTGCCGACCGTCTCCGAAATCCCCTCCAGCGCGAACTTGCTGCCGTGGTAGTAGCTCAGGCCGGGAAACGTCATGATGCCGCCCATCGAGGTGACGTTGAGGATGTGCCCGGAGCGCCGCTTGCGCATGTAGGGCAGCACCGCCTGCATCATGGCCACCGCGCCGAACACGTTGACCTCGAACTGGTGGCGCAAATCCTCGATCGAGGACTCTTCCAGGATGCCTTCGTGGCCATAGCCGGCATTGTTCACGAGCACGTCGATCCGGCCGATGCTGCGCTCGATCTCCGCGACCACAGGGGCGACCCTGCTGGTGTTGGCGACGTCGAGAATCACGGCGTGCGCGCCTTTGCCGAGTTTCTCGAAATTCTCCTGGTCGCTTTGCTTCCGCACGGTGCCGGCGACCGTGTGCCCTTCCCGCAGGGCAGCTTCGGCCAGTGCGCGGCCGAAGCCGGTGGAAACGCCTGTGATGAGGAATGTCTTTGCCATCTGTGATGTCCTTTCGGCCCAAATCCCGGATCACAGATAGGCGGATTGATTAATGCAACAATCGGCATAAATTGACATGACCTGATGCAGAATATCGAACAATGATCGATGCTGGCCTTTTCGAACTGAACGCCATCGCCGCGATCGCGGCCCACCGCAGTTTCCGCGCGGCGGCCACGCAGCTCGGCATCTCGCCATCGGCCCTCAGCCATGCGGTGGCAGGGCTGGAGAAGCGGCTTGGCGTTCGCCTCATCAACCGCACGACGCGCAGCGTCTCGTTGTCGGCGGCGGGCGAGCGCTTCCTCTCAAGGGTCAATCCGGCGTTGCGCGAGATCGCCGGCGCCATGGAAGACGTGAACGTCTTCCGCGACACGCCGGCGGGCGCGCTGCGCATCAGCCTGAAGGAGCGCGCCGGCCATCAGATCTTGCGGCCTGTCGTTGCAAAATTCCTGCGGCGATATCCCGACATGCAGGTCGAACTGACCATGGAAGGCCGTCACATCGACATTGTCGCGGAAGGCTTTGATGCGGGTATTCGGCTTGCCGAGGCCGTTCCGCAAGACATGGTGGCGGTCCCCTGCGGGCCGGACTCGCGTTTCCTCGTGGTAGGCGCGCCGTCCTATTTCGAACGGATGTCGGTGCCGCGCTCGCCTTCGGATCTGCTTGCCCATGAATGTGTTCGCAGGCGGATGCCCAGCGGCAAGCTGTACCGGTGGGAGTTCGAGAAGCGCGGCGAGGAGGTGATGTTGGACGTGCCGGGCAGGCTGACGCTCGATAACGATGCCCTGATGGTCGAGTCCGCGCTGGATGGCTTCGGCCTCATCTTCGTGAGCGAGTGGTGGGTCGCCGATCATCTCGCCTGTGGCCGCTTGCGCGCGGCCCTTGAAGACTGGACGCCGCCGTTTCCCGGATTGCGCCTCTATTACCCGCGGCATCGACACATGACCGCTGGCTTGCGTGCCTTCATCGATCTGCTGCGGGAAGAACTGCCGTCGGCCGTGGCGCGAAAAGCGGGCGGAATTCCCAAGCCAGCGCACGCTTCGAAATCGGTGCGGTCTATGCAATCGGCAAATATTCGCAAGTGAAGGCGAACGGCTTCCGCTTGTCGTCTTGGATAACCCGGCGGCGAGGGCCATCCGTGCACCGGCGCGGCGTCACGAACCCTTGATGCGGGCAGCGACCCTGTGCGACAAATACCGCCATGAGCGCCGCCGCCGTCAACGTCGTCAACCATCCGCTGGTGCAGCACAAGCTCACGCTGATGCGTGAGCGCGACCGGTCGATCAAGAGTTTCCGGGAACTCGTCAACGAGGTCGGCATGCTGCTCTGCTACGAGGTGACGCGCGACCTGCCGCTCGAACTGGTCGACATCGAGACGCCGCTGATGCCGATGAAGGCGCCGATGATCGCAGGCAAGAAATTGACCTTTGCCCCGATCCTGCGCGCCGGCGTCGGATTCCTGGACGGCATGCTCGCGCTGGTGCCGTCGGCGCGCGTGTCGCATATCGGGCTCTATCGCGATCCCGAGACGCTGGAAGCGGTGGAATATTTCTTCAAGGCGCCGCACGATCTGGCCGATCGCACCGCGATCCTGATGGACCCGATGCTGGCGACCGGCAATTCCGCCGTCGCCGGTGCGAACCTCCTGAAAAAGCGTGGCGCCCGTGACCTCCGTTTCGTCTGCCTGCTGGCCGCCCCTGAGGGCATCGCGCATTTTCAGCGGGAGCATCCCGATGTGCCGCTCTGGACCGCGGCCATCGATGAGCGGTTGAACGACCACGGCTACATCCTGCCCGGCCTCGGCGATGCCGGCGACCGCATGTTCGGCACCAAATAGGCCCAGTTATCATGGACCCCATCTTCTGCGTTGACGGCAACAAAGTCGTCACCAGCCCGGATGCCGCCGGCCCCTGGCATCCGCAGATGCAGCACGGTTCCGCGCCTGCGGCGCTGGTGGTGTGGGCCGCGGAGTCCCTGCTCACGCCGGTGCCGATGCAGATCGCGCGCGTCACCATCGACCTGATGCGGCCGGTGCCGGTCGCGCCGCTCACCA
Source organism: Bradyrhizobium sp. Arg237L (assembly GCF_029990105.1). NCBI lineage: Bacteria > Pseudomonadati > Pseudomonadota > Alphaproteobacteria > Hyphomicrobiales > Nitrobacteraceae > Bradyrhizobium > Bradyrhizobium sp. Arg237L. The sequence goes on from NZ_JAQMIL010000003.1 coordinate 42,920, forward strand.
TCGAGACCGAGATCTTGCGCGAGGGCCGCAAGATCCAGCTCTGCGGCGTGCGGCTCCTGGCCGAAGGCGTGCCTGTGGTCGCGGCCTCCGTGCTGCGGATCAAGTCGCAGGCGCAGGCATTGCCGCCCGATGTCGTTGACCTGCCGCTCGGGCTTCCCGGCCCCGATCAATCGATGTTCGAGCCTGCCGATAACGCCGGCAGCCCGTTCACCAGATGCATCTCGATGCGCGCCGCGCGCGGCCGCTTCGGCATGGTTGGTCCTGCCGCGATCTGGTTTCGCGTCGACCGGCCGCTGATCGCGGGATCGCCGGTGTCGCAGGCCATGCGCGCGGTGGTCGCCGCCGATTTCAGTAACGGCACCTCGTCCACGCTCGATTTCCGGGAGTGGACCTTCATCAATGCCGACCTCACCGTGAGCCTTTCGCGACAACCGGTCGGCGAGTGGATCCTGCTCGATGGCGAAAGCTGGATCGGACCCGATGGGGCGGGGCTCGCGATGTCGCGGCTCGCCGACGAGCGCGGCTATTTCGGCCGCGCCGTGCAAAGCCTGGTGATTGAGAAGCGCTAAGGTAACGCGGCGAAAAATTGCTTCATCGCCTTGGAACGCTTCGAGGCCGGGCGAGTTTGGCCCCTCGTTGAGGGCCATCATGAAGTGCGTTGATTTAGCCGCCGGCGGACGGACGCTCGCTGCCGGGCAAGCGTCAGCCGTCGTCGCTTCCTATCCTATTGCAGCCAAGTCTTTTTTAGCCCGGAGCGTACCGTGAGGCCGGGTCCTTCCTCCGAACGCGCGGTGGTCCTTGCTTCGACCGAGCGTGAAGCGGTCGAGACCGCCTGCCTGATCCGTGAGGCGGGCTACTATGCCAACATCTGCGGCGATCTCACCGCGCTGAGGCGCGAGATCGCAAGCGGCGCGGGGCTCGCCGTGATCGCCGATGACGCGATCATGGGAGCGGATTTGACCGGCCTGACCCGATGGCTCAACGATCAGCCGGCATGGTCGGATTTCCCGATCGTGCTTCTGACCCAGGGCGGCAGCCCCGAGCGCGATCCCGGCGCGGTACGGCTCGGCAAGATCCTGGGCAATGTCACCTTCATCGAGCGGCCGTTTCATCCCACCACGCTTGCGAGCATCGTCGGCTCCGCAGTGCGTGGCCGACGCCGCCAGTACCAGACCCGCGCCATCCTCGAAGACCTCACCGAAAGCGAGAGCCTGCTGCAGACCGCGCTCAACGCCGGCCAGCTCGGCGCGCTGGAATTGCATTTGCCGGAATTCGAGCTGGAGGCTTCGGACATCTGCAAGACCTATTTCGGGCGCCGCACGAGCGAGCGGTTCACCTACCCGGAGCTGCTCGACGCCGTGCATCCCGACGACCGCGAGCGGCGTCTTGGCGTCCTGGCGCAAAGCATCCGCACCGGCAAGCATTACGCGATCGAATACCGGGTGATCTGGCCGGACGGCTCGCAGCATTGGCTCGACGTGCGCGCCCGCGCCGTGCGGCGGCCCGATGGCAGTCTCAAATCGCTGGTCGGTGTCTGCTCCGACATCACCCTGCGCAAGACCGCCGAGATCGAGCGCGAAAACCTGCTGGCGCAGCTTGCAGCCGAGCGTACCGCGCTTTCGGAATTGACGGCGACGCTGGAGCAGCGCGTCGAGCAGCGCACCGCCGACCTCCTGAAGGAAGTCGCCGCGCGCGAAAAGGCGCAGGAGCAGCTCCGCCATGCGCAGAAGATGGAGATTATCGGCCAGCTCACCGGCGGCATCGCCCATGACTTCAACAATCTCCTGATGGCGGTGATGGGAAATCTCGAGCTCTTGCGCAAGCGCCTGCCGAGCGACCAGCGCCTGCATCGCCTCATCGACGGCGCAATGCAGGGGGCCGAGCGCGGCGCCTCGCTGACGCAGCGGCTGCTCGCCTTCGCCCGGCAGCAGGACCTGCGCGTGGAGCCGGTCGATCTGCGTGCGCTGATCCGGGGCATGAGCAATCTGCTCGAACGCTCGCTGGGGCCGCGGATCGCATTGCACCTTGATTTGCCCGAAGGCCTGCCGCCGGCGCGGATCGACGCCAACCAGCTCGAGCTTGCGATCCTCAATCTCGCGATCAACGCGCGCGATGCGATGTCGGATGGCGGCGCAATCGACATCAAGGTGTCGGAAGATCAGGCCGTAAAGGATCCGTCGCTCATGCCGGGCTGTTATCTCAAGCTGTCGGTGATCGATACCGGCAGTGGGATGTCGCCGGAGATCCTGAAGCGCGCGATCGAGCCGTTCTTCTCGTCAAAGCCGCTCGGCAAGGGCACCGGGCTCGGACTGTCGATGGTGCATGGGCTCGCCGTGCAACTCGGCGGCACGCTGCAGCTTTCCAGCATCGAAGGCCAGGGCACCACCGCAACGCTGATGCTGCCGGTTGCGACGGTCCTGGCGGAAGCAGCGAGCCCAGCGCCGCCGTCGCGAAAGCTCAAGCGCTCCGCGGTGATCCTGTTCGTCGACGACGATCCCTTGATCGCGATGTCGACCACGGAGATGCTGGAGGATCTCGGCCACCGCGTGATCGGCGCCACCTCAGGCCTGCACGCGCTTGACATCCTTCGCAGCGAGCAGCCGCTCGATTTGATGATGACCGATCACGTCATGCCAGGGATGACCGGGCTCGAGCTTGCCGCCGCCACGCGAAAAGTGCGCCCGTCACTGCCGATCCTGCTCGCCACCGGTTATGCCGAACTGCCCGACGGCGTGCAGGTCGACCTGCCGCGACTGGCGAAGCCCTACCACCAGGATCAGTTGCGCGACCGGCTGGACCAATTGCTGCGGTGAGCGTTACCCCAGCTCTCTCCACGTCATTGCGAGCGGAGCGAAGCAATCCATAGCGACGCACGCGGAGGCGTGGATTGCTTCGTCGCTACGCTCCTCGCAATGACGTCGCGTAGCGATGCGGCGCACCTATCGGAGATGCTGCCGCGCGTCTCGAGCGCACGCGCGTCATCCCACCATCCGCTCGCGGCCGGTCCAGAAGCTTGCCTTCAACACCTTCTTGTCGACCTTGCCGACGCCGGTCATCGGCAATTCCTTCACGAAGCGGATCTGCTTCGGCGCATGCGCCGAGCCTTTCTTCGCTTTCACCAGGTTGATCAGCTCATCCGCATCCGGCCGCGCGCCGTCGCGGGCGACGATAACAGCGGTGACCGCTTCACCCCATTTGTCGTCGGGCACGCCGACGACCGCGACCATCGCAACGTCCGCGTGCTGCGACAGCACGTCCTCGACCTCGCGCGGGAAGATGTTGAAGCCGCCGGAGACGATCATGTCCTTCTTGCGATCGAGGATGTACATGTAGCCGCGCTCATCGGCGCGGGCGATGTCGCCGGTATGCAGCCAGCCGTTCTTGAGCGTCTCCGCTGTCGTATCGGGCCGCTTCCAGTATTCCGCCATCACATGCGGCGCGCGCACGCAGATCTCGCCAGCTTCGCCGGTTGCGACCTCCTCGTCATTGTCATCAAGGATCTTCACGTCGCAGACGGCGATCGGGAAGCCGCAGGACAGGAACAGCCCGGGCGTCTTCGGATCATGGTCGGCCTTGCGCAGCACCGAAACCGGATAGCATTCGGTCTGGCCGTAAAGCTGCGAGAACACCGGCCCGATCCGCTCGATGCCTTCGACCAGCCGGCTCGGCGACATCGCCGAGGCGCCATAAAGCAACAGTTCGAGCGAGGAGAGATCGGTCTTATCAAGCAAGGGATGATCGAGCAGCACATAGATCATGGTCGGCACGAACAGCGTGAAGTTGATCTTCTCCCGCTCGATGGTCTTGAGCACGGCCTCGGGATCGAAACCCCTCAGCATGTGCACGGTGCCGCCGCGCATCAGCGTCGGCAGCACTTTCGTTCCGGCGACATGGCTGGTCGGCGCCACCGTGAGATAACGCGGCGTGTCGGGGATTTCGAAATCGGCCAGGATCGCGCCGGCGAAGCCGCCATATTCGCGGTGATGGCGCAGCGCGCCCTTGGATTTGCCTGTCGTGCCGCCGGTATAGTTCAGCGTCGCGATGTCGTCCGGTCCGGCCAGGCAGCGCGCGGTAGCGTGCCCCGCCTGCTCGATCGCCTGCAACAGGTCGATGCCGTAATCGGCGGGGCCGAGCGTGAACACGGTTTTGATATTCGTGGCTTTCGCCGCGAGATCGCCGCCGCGGTCGCGGAAGGTCGCGGCATCGATGATCAGCATCTGCGCGTCCGAATCCTCGATCTGGAATAGCTGATCGTCCAGCGATCCCAGAGGATGCAGCCAGGTGATCGCAAGTCGCGCGAGCTGCGCGGCGACGCCGGCGCACCAGGCGTCGGCGCGGTTGGCGCTCAGCAGCGCGACGCGGGTGCCGGGCGCGAAGCCGAGCCGCATGAACACGTTCTGGATCCGCCCGACCAGGTCGGTCGTGCCCCGGTAGGTGATCGATCCATCAGGCCAACTGAAGGCGGTGCGCGTGGGATAGCGTGCCAGCGCCCGCAGCGTCTGCGCGCACACCGGTGGAAACGCATGGAGCGGATCGCTCATCTCAAGAATTCCTCCCCGTCGGTTTTGTGTCTGGCATTTCTTCGTGCCAATGTTGACGATGACGCTAGCACAACAAGGAAGCGGCTCAAGCCGGGAGAGGGAAGAAACGCCTTGCCGTCGAACAACATTCGCTCGCGCTTTCGCGAACGCCTCTCGCTGCCGCTGATCGCGGCGCCGATGTTTCTGGTCTCCGGCGTCGAGCTGGTGGTGGCCGCCTGCCGCAATGGCGTGATCGGTTCGTTCCCCACGGTGAATTGCCGCGAGACAGAACAGCTCGACCAGTGGCTGAGCGAGATCGAGACTCGATTGCAGCGGCATTCCGACGCAAGCGGGAAGGCGGCCGCGCCGATTCTGCCCGAACCTGATCGTGCACCGCTCCAACGCGCGGCTGCAGCAGGATCTGGACGTGCTGCTGCGTCACAAGCCGGAGATGGTCATCACTTCAGTCGGCTCGCCGGCACCTGTCCTGGCGCCGCTGCACGATGCCGGCGCGCTGGTGTTCGCCGACGTCGCCTCGATCCACCACGCCGAGCGCGCGGTCGAAGCCGGCGCCGACGGATTGGTGCTGCTCACCGCGGGCGCGGGTGGGCAGACCGGCTGGCTCAATCCGTTCGTGTTCGTGCGCGCTGTCCGCGCCTTCTTTGATGGTCCGATCGTGCTCGCCGGAGGCATCTGCGATGGCCACGCGCTACGCGCCGCCGAAGCGCTCGGCTGCGACCTCGCCTACATGGGCACCAAATTCATCGCCACGCGCGAGAGCATGGCGGATAACAGCTACAAGCAGATGCTGGTCACAAGCGGCGCCGACGATATCCTGCTCACCACCGCCTTCACCGGCCTGCAGACCAACATGCTGCGCCCCTCGATCGAAGCTGCCGGCCTCGATCCCGACAACCTGCCGCAGCGCGGCGCCATCGACATCGGCAAGGATATCGACATCGGCGCCCGCGAAAGCCGCCCCAAGCGCTGGCGCGATATCTGGAGCGCCGGCCATTCGGTCTCCGGCGTGACGGATGTGCTCCCGGTGGATGAACTGGTGGCGAGGACGGTCGAGGAATATCGCGCCGCCCTGTAGCCCGGATGGAGCGAAAGCGTAATCCGGGATGAGGTCACCCCGCCCTCGAAACCCCGGATTGCGCTTCGCTCCATCCGGGCTACGACTAATTCGCCCCGAGATACCACTTAACCCGGCATTAACCACGTCCGCCCCAACAATAGCCGCGCAGGACAGCCCGCCGCCATGGCCGGGCTGGCGCAGGACCAAAGGGGATACGACGTGCTTCTTGAGGCCTTTCTCACCAAAACCCCCGCGACCCTTGATGAGCTTCGGACCCGCGTCCGCCACGCCTTGCAGCGCCATCCGCTCTGTCGCAACGTCGAATTCGACGTCGTCAGCATGCCTCGCACCCGCCGGACCAACTGGACCATCAGCCTGCATTCGGTATCAGGGTCCGCGCTGTTCGAGGCCCATGACATCGTCGCCGACATCCAGGAAGCCTATGAACTGGCCGCCGCGGCCTGATTTTCGCTTGTTTAAATTAGGTTTTTTCGCCTTTGCCCCGCCTTGGCGGTTCCAAGGGCATGCTAACGCCGCAATTAGCGTTCAATTTCAAGGGAAGTCCGGGCGAGATGGAGACGTCGTTGACTAGGGCCATGACCATCATCGCGCTGACCTGCTTCCTCGTGGTTGGCGCCGCCGCCACCAGCATTTTGAGCCGTGACAGCGTGCCGATGCCGCGCAGTGTCGCGGAGGAAGCCGCGCCCGTTCATCCCGTCTCCAACAAGGAGAGCAAGAAGGACCGCCTCGCGGTGGTGGCCTACGCGCTCGCCGCCTATGAGCCGCCGCCGCAGACCCCGGCGCAGGCGCAGCTTCAGGCCCAGGCCCAGGCCGCCATCCCGGATCTCACGGCCTCCCTGCGCCAGGCCTATGCCTCGGCCGAGCCGGCCGATGTCGGCCTGCCGAAATTGACCGAGCCGCCCGCGAACCAGCCTGCAGCCGCCCAGCCGGCCACGCCGGCGCCCCCCAAGCCAAAGGCTGCCGCCAAGCCCGCGCCGCAGAAGAATTACGCGCTGCTCAGCGATGCGCAGATCGCCGGCATCAAGGACCGGCTGAAGCTGACCTCGTCGCAGGAATATTACTGGCCTGCGGTCGAGACCGCGCTTCGCGCCGTCGCCCGCAAGATCCACCAGAAGCGCCAAGCCGATCCGAATGCGAACGGGATGCCGATCGATCCGGACTCCGACGAAGTGCAGCAATTGAAATCGGCGGCCATGCCGCTCCTGTTCCAGCTCCGCGAAGACCAGAAGAACGAAGTCCGCTCGCTCGCCCGCATCATCGGCCTGGAAAAAGTCGCCGCGATGATCTGAGCGGCGTGGCGAGAAAGTTTCCCACGATCCTGTCATTCCGGGCTCGATGCTTCGCATCGCCCCGGAATGACAGGGAAGAGTCGCCCGCACAATCCGCCCGATCAATGCAGCAGGTCGTACGCCGCTACGCGATTGATGTCGGCCAGGCGACGATCGGCATTGGCCTCAAGGTCGAGGCTTCCAACCAGGTCAAGCAGGCGCTGATAGGCATGGTCCGCGACGTCAACGGGCAGAGGTTCTTCGTCGAAGGCTTCGACGTAGCCGCCAACGAGATCGCTCAGCAGCCGGCACAAAGCCTGTTGCCCGGGCTCGTCCCTCACTAACGCGTCGAGTTTTTGCTGGAAGTTTCGGAAGGTTCGCAAGCCATGGTGCTGCTGCGAGAGCCATGCATGCAAGTCGTTCATATCAGCCTCTTCATGCTACGGAAGAAGCTACCGGCTTATACACGCGGCCGGCTTCTGGCGCCATCGCGATTTTTTTGCACTGCGGCCCTTGAAGGCGGCGGAACAGGGCGACATCAATTCTCGTTGCGCCAGCCTCCCAACAGGAAAGCTTTGCGCGGTCTGCGATTTGCTCCCGCCTGCGCCTGCACGTCGGGGAGATCGACGCTGCTTCGCTTCATCAGCAGCCTGGCGATGATCCCGATGATGACGAAGGGCGCTACATAGATCACGAACACTTCGAGTGCGCGCATGGGACCGCTCCACATGATCGTGGACCCGACCCCACTATAGCACAGGACGTTTTTCATGTCGGTAAGCAAGGTGTGCTGGCCAACCCTGGGCCTTGGCGGAGGCGACGCATGGACTGCCCGAACGGTGCAGTGCGAAAGGGTTACCCGGCAGGACGACGCTGCCCCGGTTTCAAGCGAGCCTCCGCCCGCCACGCGTTATCGAAGTTGGGCAGGCGTGCTAGTATCTCCAGTTGTTCAAGCCCAAGTCTGTTGGGTGACGTCTGCATGCAAAGAGGAGAATTCAACCTACAGATAACAGGGAGGACAGGTCATGGCTCGCATAAGTCGGCGTGAGCTTCTTAAGCTTTCCGGCGGTGGTGCAGTTGCGGCGAGGACTGGAGGACTGGCGTCAATTCTTGCCCTGAAGCAGGCGCCCGCCTACGCACAAGCAACGACGATTCATTGGCTGCGCTGGAACGATTTCGTTCCTGCCTCGGACGAAGTGCTCCGCAAGGTGATCGTTCCCGAATGCGCCAAGGCGCTCGGCATCAAGCTCAACATCGAGATGATCAACGGTAACGACATCCAGGCGCGCACGACCTCGGCGATTCAGTCCGGCACCGGACCGGACGTGATCTGCGCGCTCAACAACTGGGCGCAGCTCTATCCCGAGAGCGTCATCGACGTCAGCGATGTGGCGGAGGAGATCGGCAAGGCGCAGGGCGGCTTCTACGAGGAATCGCGCGTCGTCGCCAATGACGGCAAGAAATGGATCGCGGTCCCCTGGTGCGTGCTCGGCGCGCAACTGGCGTACCGCAAGTCCTGGTTCGCGGAGATCGGGTACGAGGCGCCAAAGTTCCCGCAAACCTGGGAGGAATATCGCGAGGCCGGCAAGAAGCTGAAGGCGAAGGGCCGGCCCCTGGGGCAGACGGTCGGCCACAGCTTCGGCGATCCGCCGACCTATGCCTATCCGTATCTTTGGTCATGGGGCGGCAAGGAGGTCGAGGCGGACGGCAAGACGGTGACGCTGAACTCCAAGGCGACGGTCGATTCCGTCAAGTTCGCGGTTGGCTTCTGGAACGACGCATATGACGAGGGTGGGCTCGCCTGGGACGACACCAGCAACAACCGCGCCTTCCTCGCAGGCACGATCAGCTCGACGTTGAACGGCGCCTCGATCTACATCGAGGCCAAGCGCAAGCCCCAAGTCTATCTTACCGAAACCGGCACGCCGATGTGGCAGGACATCCTGCACGCGCCGCTGCCCAGGGGCGCCGCCGGCCAGTTCGGCTATCACTTGCCGATGTCGAACATGCTGATGAAGTATGTGAAGGACCAGAAGGCCGGCAAGGAGTTCCTGCGCTGGATCACCTCCAAACCGGTCTATCAGGCGTGGTTCGATTCGCAGCAGGGCTATTCCGTCGGGGCGACCACGGTTTGGGAGCAGGATAAGCTCTGGGAGAACGACCCCGTGATGCTGCCGTTCCGGACGGCGGCGCGGGCCGGACGTTTCCCCGGCTACGCCGGGCCGGCCGACCGCCACGCAGCCGAGGTGCTCAGCAAGTACATCATGGTCGACATGACGGCAAAGGCGATACAGGGCATGCCGGCGCAGGACGCGGTGAAATGGGCGCACGACGAGGTGGCAAGGATTTATGCCGCTTGAAGCCGCTTCCTCGGCGCGCTAGGTTTTGATCTCGCCTCGGTGCTGCGGCCCGCGGCCGCAGCGCTCCGGCAGCCGTTCGGAGAACCGCTCGATGGCCGTCGACTCCGTCGTCGCTGCAAGACCCTATGTGTCCGCGCCGCGGCGCGGGCCGGTCACGCGAGTTCTTGAGAACGAGCGCTGGTTCGCCTTCTTCCTGCTGCTGCCGACCGCGGTGCTGCTCGGCCTCTTCATCGCCTATCCCTTCGTCAAGGGCGTGCTGCTGGCCGTGACCGACGCCAAGGTCGGCGTGCCCGGAAACTTCGTCGGACTGCAGAACTTCGCGGTGCTGATGAACGACAGCATCTTCCGCGTCGCGGTCTGGAACACCATCCTCTACACGGCGGTGACGACCGTCTTCAAGCTGGCGCTCGGCTTGTGGCTTGCTCTGCTGCTCAACCGCCATTTCAGGGCAAAGGCCCTGACCCGCGCCTTCATCCTGTTGCCTTTCATCATCCCGACCGTGCTCTCGACCTTTGCGTGGAAGTGGATGTTCGATCCGACCTTCAGCGTCATCAACTGGACGCTCTTTCACCTCGGCATCATCCGCACCCGCATCAATTGGCTGGGCGACCCCGGACTTGCGCTGATCTCGGTGATGATCGTCAATATCTGGCGCGGCGTGCCGTTCTACGCAATCAGCCTGCTCGCCGGATTGCAGACCATCAGTCCGGAGCTGGCCGAGGCGGCCGCGATCGACGGAGCGCGGCCCTGGCAGCGCTTCCGCTACATCACCTGGCCGCTGCTGCTGCCAGTCACCATGGTCGTCGTGCTGTTCTCGGTGATCCAGACATTCGCCGATTTCCAGCTCGTCTATATCCTGACCGGCGGCGGACCGGCCAACGCCACGCAGCTCTTCGCCACCTATGCCTATCAGGTCGGCGTCGGCACGGGTCTGTTGGGTGAGGGCGCGGCGATATCGCTCGCGATGTTCCCGGTGCTGCTCATCGTCGTCGTCGTGCAGCTCCTCTATATCCGCCGCGTGGAGACACTTTGATGATAGAGGGCGCGCGCTGGCGTCGTTGGGTCTTCTTCAATCTCCCGCTCGCGCTGTTCGTGATCGGGCTCCTCTTCCCGTTCTATTGGATGATGGTGACGACGGTGCGGCCGGACGCCGAGCTCTATCGTCCCTGGATGGCGCCGAACTACACGCCGTTCTGGACGCTCAATCCGACCCTCGACCATATCCGGTATCTCCTGGACGAGACGCTGTTCAGCCGGTGGATGCTGAACACCTTCTTCATCTCGGTGCTTGCCACGGTGATCTCGCTTTTCTGCGGGCTGCTGGCCGGCTACGCGCTCTCCCGGCTCAAATTTCCGTTCGCCGGCAGCCTCGGCACCGGAATCTTCATCACCTATCTCGTGCCGCAGACGCTGTTGTTCATCCCGCTCGCCGATATCATCCGCAACTTCCGCCTCGGCGATACGCCCTGGGCGCTCGTTCTCACATACCCCACCTTCCTCATCCCGTTCTGCACCTGGCTGCTGATGGGCTACTTCAAGGCGATCCCGCGCGAGCTCGAGGAATGCGCACGGATCGACGGCGCGACGCGTTGGCAGGCGATGGTCTACATCGTCTTCCCGGTCGCCGTGCCGGGCATCCTCTCGGCCGGAATCTTCGCCTTCACGCTGTCGTGGAACGAGTTCATCTATGCCCTCGTCTTCCTGTCCTCGCCGGAGCAGAAGACGGTCGCCGTCGGCATCACCTCGGAGCTTGTCCGCGGCGACGTGTTCTACTGGGGCTCGCTGATGGCCGGCGCGCTTCTCGGTTCGGTACCGGTGGCGCTGATCTATTCCTTCTTCGTCGAGTACTACGTCGCCGGCATCACCGGGTCCGTCAAAGGGTGAGGCAAAGGGTGAGCCATGTCTCGGGTCATCATACGGAGTTTGAACAAGAGGTTTGACGGGGTCCATGCCGTCAAGGACGTCAATCTTGAGATTCACGACAAGGAATTCGTGGTGCTTGTCGGTCCCTCGGGCTGCGGCAAGACGACGACGCTCCGCATGGTGGCCGGGCTCGAATCGATCACTTCGGGCGAGATCATGATCGGCGACCGCATCGTCAACGAGCTGCCGCCGATGGACCGCGACATCGCCATGGTGTTCCAGAACTACGCCCTTTATCCGCACATGAGCGTCTACGACAACATGGCCTTCGGCCTGAAGATGCGCGGGTTCGATCGCGCCGAGATCGCGAACCGCGTGAAGGCCGCGGCCGAAATCCTTGGCATAGAGGAGCAACTGCAACGCAAGCCGCGCCAGCTCTCCGGTGGCCAGCGGCAGCGCGTCGCCTTGGGCCGCGCCATCGTTCGGCATCCGCAGGTGTTCCTGTTCGACGAGCCGCTATCGAACCTCGACGCCAAGCTGCGCATCCAGATGCGGGTGGAGATCAAGAAGATCCACGTCCGCCTCGGCACCACCGCGATCTACGTCACCCACGATCAGGTCGAAGCGATGACGCTCGGCGATCGCGTGGTGGTCATGAAGGATGGTCTCGTTCAGCAGGTGGGCGAGCCGCTCGAGCTCTACAACGAGCCCGCCAATCGCTTCGTCGCAGGCTTCATCGGCTCCCCGGCCATGAACTTCGCGACGGTGGAAATGGCCGACACCGAGGGCGCCCTCTGGGCCCGCCATGAGGGCATCCGCATCAAGCTGCCGACTGAGCTCGCAGGCCGGCTCCGGCCGCATGTCGGAGAGAATGTCACGCTCGGAATCCGTCCGGAGGATCTGCACGTCGCATCCGGCAGCGACATGGCGGACCTCAGCTTCGATGCCGTGGTCGAGGTCATCGAGAAGCTCGGCTCCCAGATTCTTCTGGACGTCAGGGTTGGCCCCAACACGATGGTGGCCGCGGTCGAGCCGACCGTCAAAGCGAAAGTCCACGACCGCCTTCGCCTCGCGCTCAATCCCGACCGGCTGTACTTCTTCGACCGCGTGTCGCAGGCGGCAATCTGAGGTTTTTCACATTGGCGTGCTCGGGACGGGGTCGTGTTACTCAAGCGTCCCGGCCGCCGATGGTGTTGGACCAATAGCCGCGGCGGACTGCGGCTTGGAGAGGTGCTGCTTCAGCCGCGTGATTCCTTCCGGCGCCCAGTCGCGAACGTCCGTCACCTCGATCCATGCGTCGATGTAGTGCGCCGGGGCGTAGACGTGGCCGTAGCCGATCGGCGCCTCGGTTGCCATGAACATGTCCAGCATCAATTGGAAAAGAGTTACGACCGGGTACCAGCGCAATTGCGGCGACACGTCCGGGCCGCGCGGCGGCTGCATCCAGTCCGGTTCGCGATAGAGGCTGCGATAGTCGAAAAAGGTCGCCGGATCGCTTGCATATTGGAGGTAGACGATCCTCACCGGTCCCCACGGGGCATTCGGACCTGGGGGCTCGGCAGCCTCTCCGTGCTGATTCATGAACCGCACGAACGATCCATCACGAAAGCGGGGAAGCCAGGCGGGCGACCCGGGGTTGCGATGGTCGGTGAGCCAGCGCCAGAGCCTGCTCGAATAGGGCGGCCCGCTCCAGAGCGCGCCATCGAAAGGGTCGCCCATCACTTCGATCAGGTCCGTCGACTGTTCGGAATTCGTGGCGCCAAGACTGATACCGTGGAGATAAAGCCTCGGCCGGTTTCCCCTCGGAAGCGTGGTCCAATATCCATAGATCTCCTTGAAGAGGGCGCGCGCGACTTCAGCGCCATAGCCTGGGTCCACGAGCAGGTATAGCCAACTGGCAAGATAGGAGTATTGCAGAGCAACGCTCGCCACGTCACCGTCGTGCAGATATTCGACGCTGTCGATCGCCGCCGGGTCAACCCAGCCGGTGCCGGTCGGAGTTACCACAATAAGCACGGATCGTTCGAACCCGCCGACGCGCTTTAGTTCTTCCAGTGCAAGCTTGGCGCGCCGTTCCGGCGTGGCCGCCGAGCGTAGTCCGACATAGGCGCGAATGGGCTCGAGCGCTCGCCTGCCCGACAAAGTGCTTATGTCTTCGCGGGTCGGCCCCGAGGAGATGAACTCTCGCCCCGCCCGCCCGAGCTTGTCCCAGGCGAGCAGGGAAGCGTTGCTTCCGGTCTTCAAAGGGTCTGTGGGCGGCGGAGTCTCCGGTTCGATCATCGCGTCGTATTCCCGGAAGGACGCCTCTGCGACGTGCAGGACCGCGCGGAAGAGGACTCCATTGATAACCGACCAAAACAGCGCAACCGCCGCGATGACGCCGATGACGTTAGACACCCGTCCTGGCAGGAAACGATTAACGCTTGTCGCGACAAAGCGGAGCGTCAGTCGGAAGAGCCGCGCGAGCGCGATCAGGATTGCGAAAACAGTCAGCGCAATCAGGCTGACCTCGAGTGGATACACCGTGTCGACCGGCTCGAGTTTCATCAACTCACGGATTGAATTCTGCCATTGCGCCATCTGCGAGAGGGAGATGATCGCGACGATCGCGCAACCGGTGGCGGCAGCGAGCTTGACGACGCGCAGGAAGCGGCCAGTGAGTTGCACAAGCTCCATATAGTCCCAAAGCCAAACGCCAAATACGCCGATGCCGTATCCGGCCGCAAGAGAGCATCCAGAAAGCACGCCCTGCGTCAAAAAGGTCCGCGGCAACAGCGTCGGCGTCAGAGAGGCAGCAAAAAACAGCGTTCCAATGAGAACGCCGCCGGTAGAGAATGAAGGCCACAGCCTTCTCTTTATGGCTGGGGATCGATTGGTGACCATCGTGCTGCGAGCGAAGTGTGGTCAGAAAGCGCCGTTGAACGGATTGCAACAGCATCGCAAGCATGCCGCATACTGACCCGAGTGTTTAGCCGAAGGATCGTCGGCCCGGACGGTATCCTTCGTGTGGCAAACCGCCTTCGAAGAGCATGACGCCCTCCTTGCTGGTTAATCGTCAACCTTCTGCGCGGCGCGCGTTGGCCACTACTAGCATTTTTGTGCCAGCTCGTACACAACTGGGTTGTATGACTATTCGCCAGATCGCCTTGACAGGCTGGTGTTGATGGCTGCGCCGACGCCCCCGTTGGATCATTGTTGGGCGCTACGCTGCCAGAGGCTCGCCCTGGCGCCACCCGCGATCATCATCCCGCGGGCATCAGGCGAAGAGGTCGCGGAACCGACAGCAGGAGGGAACACGCGACACGATCCCGTCGTATTGCAAGGTAGGCAATTGACGAGCCGGCCAGCCTGAGGACAATTGATCACGTGCGCAAACGAGTGCGGATCTCTTGAGCCGTATGGTGATGAAACATGAAGGACATACTCGTTTTCCTTTCCCCCTCGCGCAGAGATGACCTCTCGAGCGGAGCGCATTGTGCGATCGCCCTGGCTCGCATGCATGGGGCGCATCTATCTGCATTGATTGCAGATGTGGAAACCGACCTCCGCGACTTGCCGCCTGAACCGGACATTCGGCAAGTGGAGAGGGCTGGCGCCAAGCCGGCAACGTCAAGTGAACGGGTGGCACGAACGGCGGAACTCGTTCAGTCCGCTGCGACGGACGCAAACGTATCATGTGACATTCTGCAGACCGAAAACCAGCCCGTCTCGCTTCGCGAACGAATGATCCATTGCACCCAGGTGCACGACGTCCTGATTATCGATGCGCGCGGGCCGCTCGATTCGCCCCGCAAAGAACTCGTCGAGGCAGCTCTGTTTGCGAGTGGTCGGCCAATTGTCTTCGTGCCACCAAACACCCCTGTACTCGCAAAAGGCCGGATTGTCGTTGCATGGGACGGAACACGTTCGGCGGTTCGTGCAGTGCGCGATGCTTTGCCCCTTCTCGCTCAGTCGCGTGAGGTACTCGTCGTATCGGTCATTGACGACAAGCTGTTTCCGATACCTCATTCTGGAGACGCACTCTGCCGCTATCTGGGGCGGTGGCATGTTGATGCCAAGTTCGGCACGATCCATCGTGAGACTTTGAACATTGGCGCGAGCCTTCTGGCCTATGCGCAGCAAGCAGACGCGGATCTGCTTGTGATGGGCGCGTTCGCACATGGATTCGAGCGCGAGCTGATGCTCGGTAGCGCAACGCGAGATATCTTCAACGCGAGGATCGAGATTCCCGTACTCTTATCGCACTAGTTTGCAGCGACGGCGCCGCCTGCGCGCGCGACATCCATCCTTCATGCGGCCCTGCTGCTGGCTGCATTAGAACTTGGCAAACACATTGACGCGACCATCCTGCGTCGCGCCGTGGAAGCGGTCTTCGTAGCCAGTGACGCTGACGAAGCCGGGGACTGGAAACCACGAATTTGTCGGTGAACTGAAAACGAGCGGGTCAAACGCTGCCCGTTCAACTCCTGGCGGGGATGTTGGATCGTGACAAACGTAACCATCTAAGTGTTGCGAAGCGCGCGATCACGGCGTCTCCTCATGCGGAAGAGCGTGCGCCCGAGGCTGGCGCGTACTGGAATGGTATGATGATGAACATGCAATGGATTGCCCTGCTCCTGGCGATGGTGGCGGGTGGGGCGCATGCGGCGACGCCGTTGGCGCTCGAGGCACAGAACGGGATGGTTGTGAGTTCGCAACACCTCGCGTCTGAGGCAGGCCTGGAGATTCTGAAGGCTGGCGGCAACGCCATCGATGCGGCTGTCGCAGTAGGCTACGCCGAGGCGGTCGTAAATTCGTGTTGCGGCAATATTGGTGGCGGCGGGTTTATGCTGATGCATCTGGCCGATGGTCGTGACCGGTTCATCAATTTCCGCGAAACTGCGCCGGCAGCGGCGAGCGAAAAGATATATCTCGACATCAGCGGCAATCCGATTCCGGGCGCTAGCCGGTATGGCTACAAGGCGGTTGCTATCCCGGGCACGGTCAAGGGGCTGGATGCCGCCCTGACCGAATATGGGACGATGTCGCGCGCCGAGGTGATGGCGCCCGCGATCCGGCTTGCCCGCGATGGGTTTGTGCTGACCCGCGCTGACACCGACATCATGGATTATGCGGCAGGTCGGTTTCACAATGACCCGGCGGTCGCAGGCATCTTTCTGCGCCACGACGGAAGTAACCTCCAGCCGGGCGACAGGTTGGTGCAGACAGATCTGGCGGTGACGCTCGAAGCGATCGCCAAGGACGGGCCGGACGCCCTCTACACCGGCCGAATCCCGGCTGCGGTCGAGGCTGCGTCGAAGGCAGGCGGCGGAATCCTTACAGCCGATGATTTTGCTCATTACAAGATCACCGAGACAGAGCCGCTGCACTGTACCTATCGCGGCTACGTCTTCGCCTCGGCGCCGCCACCGAGCTCAGGCGGCACGACGCTGTGCGAGATCCTGAATGTTCTCGAAGGCTACGACATGGCGGCGCTTGGTTTTCACTCGGCTGCCTCGATCCATGTCATGGCCGAGGCTATGCGTTATGCCTATCTCGACCGCAATACGTATTTGGGCGATCCCGATTTCGTTAGAAATCCTGTTGATCGGCTATTGTCCAAGCACTATGCGGCAGCCATCCGAGCCAAAATTCTGCCCGACAAGGCGACGCCTTCAGCGGAGCTGCGGCCCGGACTCGAACAGCATGAACAAGGCGATACCACGCACTACTCGGTCATCGATCACGCCGGCAACGCTGTCTCTGTCACCTACACGCTCAACGGTCTGTTCGGCGCAGCGGTGATGGCGCCGGGCACTGGTTTCGTCCTGAATGACGAGATGGATGACTTCACTATCAAGCGCGGCGTGCCGAATATGTACGGGCTGGTGCAGGACCAGGCGAATCTCATCGCGCCGAATAAGCGCCCGCTGTCATCAATGGCCCCGACGCTGATCACCCGGAACGGCAAAATCTTTGCGGCGCTCGGCAGCCCAGGCGGCCCGCGCATCATCACCATTACGCTTGAGGCGGCACTCAACATCATCGATTACGGCATGGAGCCGCGGCAGGCAGTTGATGCGCCCCGGCTGCATCTTCAAGGGCTGCCTGATGAACTCGACTACGAGCCGTATGCGATCTCACCTGACACCGCAAAGCTGCTTCGTGAGATGGGCTACAAACTGGTCGAACAGACGCCGTGGGGAGCGGCTGAGCTCATCGCGATCGGTCCTCCCGATGACGGCGTTGCCGGTCCGCGCTCGTCCGGCAATGATGCCGCGCGGAGCGGCAGGATGCGGCCCGGCTATTTCTATGGCGCCCATGATGATCGCCGACCGGCCGGCAGTGCCGCGGGAGACTAGATCGACGTTTCGAAAGGTCGCGACCGATGAATCGTTGAGCAGGACACCAGCAGCGTGAAGGCTGCGGCCGAAATCCTTGGCATCGAGGAACAACTGCAACGCAAGCCGCGGCAGCTCTCCGGCGGCCAGCCGCAGCGCGTCGCCTTGGGCCGCGCCATCGTTCGACATCCGCAGGTGTTCCTGTTCGACGAGCCGCTATCGAATCTCGACGCCAAGCTGCTCCGGTCGTATGTGGGAGAGAACGTCACGCTCGGAATCCGCCCGGAGGATCTGCATGTCGCATCCGACAGCGACGCGGCGGGCCTCAGCTTCGATGCTGTGGTCGAGGTCATCGGGAAGCTCGGCTCCCAGATTCTCTCGGACGTCAGGGTCGGCCCCAACACGATGGTGGCCGCAGTGGAGCCGACCATCAAAGCAAAAGTCCGCGACCGGCTTCGCCTCGCGCTGAATCCCGATCGGCTGTACTTCTTTGACCGTGTATCGCAGGCGGCGATCTGACGGTTTTTCTTGCGTTAGAGCATGATCCAATCAGGTGGAATTGCAGCCGCGATGAACGCTGCGCTCCCTCTCCCGCTTGCGGGAGAGGGTCTGGAGAGGGCTCTCCGCGAAGGGACTCTTCGTGTGGAGAGAGCGCCATAGCCGAAGCGATGGTGGCCGAAATGGTCACTTGCGCTCGTCGCGTCTTAGGCATTAGGCGTTCGAGCGAGGTTTCGACGGCGTCAAAGCTGTTTCTCAGAGCGAGATACAGTTGAGCGGCGGCTTGCGTTAGGACCAGTTTGCCCACCTGCCGTTCGAAGTGCCGGAGGCGCTGACGTGCCTGCTTGCGTCAGGAGCCATGCACGAAATGCCGAGAGCAGGGGATTGTCGGCTTTCTCTTCCGGGCAGGCGAAATAGTACGAGCCGACGCTTCTCAACGTGAGGCTCGACAGCACCTTCAGCTTGCCGGAGGTCAACTGGTCGGAAATCAGGAATTCAGGAAGCAGGGCGACGCCAAGACCGGAGTTCGCTGCGCTGATCAAAGTGGATTGAATATCGAAGCGTGGCCCGCGGATCACATTCGTACCGCCGAGTTCCGCAGCATCGAACCAGCGACGCCATGCATCGGGTCGCGTGACCAGATGCAGAAGCCGCAATTCGGCAACCTCACTCGGTCGCAGTTCGGCGCGCTTGCCGATAAGCGTCGGCGATCCGACCGGCAGAAGAACTTCGTCGAACAGATAGTCTGCTTGCGTGCCGGGCCAGTCCGGCTCACCGAAGTATAGCGCACCATCGAGCGCGGTCTCGCTGAAGAAGAAGCGCGTGTTGCGCGCACTCACGTTGACGGCAACGCCGGGATTCTGAGCATAGAAGTCCGGCAGGCGCGGAATGAGCCATTGGGTGCCGACGGTGGGCAGCACCGCGATGTCCAGAACCGTGCCGTCGGCCTCGTAGCCCATGATCTCGAGTGTATCGCGCTCGATCCGCTCGATCGTCTGCGCCACACGGGTGCTGTAGGCTGTTCCGGCACGCGTCAGGGTGATCCGCTTTTTGATCCGGTGGAAGAGTTTGACGCCGAGCTGCGTCTCCAGCTGCGCGATCTGGCGCGAGACCGCACTTCCGGTCAGCGCGAGTTCGCTGGCGGCACGCGTGACGCTGAGGTGCTTAGCAACCGCGCTGAAGGCCATCAGCGCGCCGAGGCTGGGTATTCTGCGGCGCATAGTTCATTCCAAAAACGCAAGACGTCCGCAGATTAAATTGTTTGCACGCCTAAACACAAGGCAACAAACTTGCGCGGATGACGAAAGTCAATTGAGCGGCGGCCTCTATCAACGCCGCGCCCATCAATGGCGTTGGGAATTTCAGACTGCGGCGCCAGCCAACCTGCAGGCGCTTCAACGATCAACTTCAAGGAGAATATCCGTGGCGGTCAACAAATTGCATGACGAGTTCCACACGCTCGACATGGAGAGCGGCTGGCAGCTGCCCCAGGGCTACAATCCCAAGTCGGGCGCGCTGGAGAAGATTTTGTCCGGATCGCTGGACACCGCGAACAAGCGCGGTAGCCGGACGCGATTGCTGAAATTCCCTCCGGGCCTATTCACCAAGCAACCGATCGTTCACGACCACTGGGAAGAAGTCTTTCTGGTCTCCGGCGACCTGATCGTTGGCAATGACGTGAACGGGCAAGGTGGCACGCCGTTTGCTGGATACACCTACGCGGTCAGGCCGCCGGGCGCGTGGCACGGTCCGTTCAAATCTGAAGGCGGCTGCCTGCTTCTCGAAATGCACTACTACGATCCCGCCTGACAGCGGCAGACACATTGACTGGCGGCCTCCTTCGCGGAGGCGCCGATGAGAGCCGATGCTCGAAATTTCTGCAAGAGGTCTGGATACAATGAGTAATGCGAAGCCTCCCGTCATCATCGCTGGGGCAGGGCCGGTGGGCATGGTGGCAGCGGCAGATATGGTGCGACAGAACATCCCGGTTCTGGTGCTGGAGAAGAACGACCAACTGAGCAGCGAGTCGCGCGCATCGACGTTCCATCCGCCCACGCTGGACATGCTCGATGATCTCGGTTTCGCCAGCACCCTGATTGCGCAGGGCCTGAAGGCGCCGACTGTTCAATACAGCTCGTCCGAAGACGGCGTGCTCGGGACGTTCGACTTCGCAGCGATTTCCGATCTGGTGCGGCATCCGTTCCGCCTGCAGGCCGAGCAGTTCAAGCTAACGCGCATCATTTTGGATGCTTTGTCCGGCAACCCGCTGTTCTCGATCGCGTTCGGCAGCGAGGTCAAATCCGTCGAGCAGACGAGCGATGCCGTCAAGGTAGTGGTCGGAGCCCAGGGGCGCGACACCATGCATGAATGCGCCTGGCTGATCGGCGCCGATGGCGCGAACAGCATCGTACGCCGCAGCCAGGACATCAAATTCGAGGGCTTCACCTGGCCCGAGCGCTTTCTGGTGATGACAACTCCGGTCGATTTCACGGTGCTTCGCCCGGGTGTGTCGTCGGTCAGCTATGTCGCCGATCCCGAGCGCTGGTACTTCCTTCTCCGCATCCTCGGAGCGTGGCGCGTGATGATGCCGGTGGCTGCGGAAATCTCCGATGCCGAGGCGCTCTCCGAAGACTATGTGACGGCGTCGATCCGGCGGATCGTTCCCGCCGAGATGGAAGCCCCCATCCTCCACACGACGTTGTATCGTGTGCATCAGCGCGTCGCCGCGAACTTCCAGAAAGGTCGCACCTTCCTGGCTGGCGACGCCGCCCATATCAACAATCCGCTCGGCGGCATGGGCATGAATGGCGGCATTCACGACGCATTGAACCTGACGGCGAAGTTGGGTTCGGTCATCAATGGTACGGCCAATGAGCGTGTTCTCGCCGACTACGATCTGCAGCGTCGTACGGTCACGATGCAGGCCATTCAGGGCGACACCATTCGCAACAAGAAGAATCTCGAGGCGAAAGATGAAGCCGACCGCGCGCGTTTCCGCGACGACATTCGCGCCGCGGCCGCCGATCCGGAAAAGGGACGAGCGCTCTTGCGCCGAATTGCAATGCTAGACTCGCTCGAGCGTGCAGCTTCGCTGCATGTCGCCGCGGCCCACCAGGGGTGATCAGCAATTCTCTCTTAGACGATGTCGACGGTAACCGGCTTATCGGCCGGGTAAGAACCACGTCAGTGGAAGCACCAGTGAACTTGGAGGAGTCAATGCCATGGTTCCCAAGATGTCATGCAGGATGTTCAGAATGCGAAGCAATGATCTACTGATGAAGTGGGCGACGTTTATTTTGGCGGCACTGCTATCGCCAGCATCCTTCGGGGTGCCCGGCGCGGCAGCGGCTGGATTTCCTGAAAAGATGATTACGATTGTCGTCCCGTATCCTGCCGGAAGCACCGCCGACGCGATTCCACGATTGGTGGGTCCGTTGATGTCCAAGTCGCTCGGTGTTCCGGTGATCATCGAAAATCGCGGCGGCGCAAACGGGTCGATCGGGGCGGTTCGCGTCGCTTCCTCACCAGCGGATGGCCACACGATTCTGCTTGCGACCACTGGCATGCTTACGATCAACCAATGGATCTATGAAAAGCCGACGTACAATCCTGAAAAGGATTTCACGCCGATCACCAATGGCGCTTCGACGCCGAACATCATCGTCGTCAATCCGTCGGTCAAGGCAAGCTCGCTGAAGGAATTGGTGGCGCTGGCCAAAGCTGAGCCTGGCAAGCTGACATTTGCTTCGGCCGGCAACGGGAGCACGAGCCACCTGTGTGGGGAGACGTTGAAGGTGCTCGAAGACATTGCTGCCGTTCACATACCGTACCAAGGAGCGGCTCCAGCACTCCAGGATGTTGTCGGTGGTCAAGTTTCTATGATGTGCGACAACCTATCGAATGTCGTCCAGCAGGTGCAGAGCGGAGCGCTGAGGCCAATTGTCGTGACCGCGCTTGAACGAAGCAAGCAGCTACCCGATGTGCCGACGTCCCCGGAAGCAGGATCACCTGATCTCCTCGCAGGCAACTGGTACGGCTTTGTTGCTCCATCGGCGACCCCAAAGCACGTGATCGAGAAGCTCAACAAGTCCATCGTGGAGGCCTTGCGAGATTCGACCGTCTCAGCTCGTCTGGAAGGCCTTGGTTTGACCGTGATCGCTGATGAGCCCGCCAAGTTCGGAGAAACCATCGCAAAGGATTCTGCACGGATGGAAAATATTGTAAAGCGTGCAAAAGCAAAGGTTTTCAACTGATGCTGTCGATCAGAAGGCACCGATGATCCCCGTGAGAAGCACTTTCAGCACGAAGACGTAGGCTGCCGCTACAGCACCCAACGCCTGCAACCCGCCTCTCGCCCACAGAAACGTATGTGTGCCCAAACCGCTATGGGTGCCTGAAGCGGATGGGGACGACCTTTGTGAGCGGGTGGTGAGAGCTGTCAAAGGCGGCTTGTGGTCGCACCAACAGCGAGCAGGGTTGTTTGTTCGGGTTTGTCTCGAATGGTGGCGAGTTGGTGCCCCTGGCCGGCAGTCGCCTATTCCCGTAACCATCTGAGTTTAAGGTCATTTTATCCGTCAATTGGCGTCGATACCAGCAGAAATACCAGCAAGATGACGCGCGGCATTAGCTCGCAAAAAATAAAGCAGCAACCGCCTCGGCAGCACGCGCGGCCTATGCCTTCTGGCCTCTACAATCTTCCCAACTGGAATCGAACCCGGCTATCACTCCCGTCGGATCGAACGAATTGATATCACCAGGGCAAGAGAGGCTTATCCCAAGCGCACCTCGTCGATTATGCCCCGCGATGCTGAGCGAGACACTTACCGCGCGCTGGAGGGTTTCCGCGGTCGACCGGTTCGCTTGGCGCCAGACAGGACGCCGAAAGCGCTCATCCGTCCAATGACGATGGCGCGCCAATGTCGGACAAGGCGCTGCGGATCATCGGCTGCGATATTGGCCCCGGCGGCGGACCAATGTGCGCCCGGCTTCCGCTCGACCACGGCGACCCTGCTCAACAAGGAGGGCGCGTTAGACAGCAATGGTGGAAGTCGATCTCGTGCACTACACGGACAAAAGCGCTGGCGCCCTGGCTGCGCCAGCTTAATAAGGGCGGCAAGAACAAGACCTACGGCATCGATGGCCGTGCCGCCTATTGCGCCGAACGCGTGCGTTTAATGCAGCATTTGGCCAGTTGCCTCTACAACCTGCGCGACCGTGTCTTCTCCGTCTCGCTGCGCAGATCGGCGGCCTGGCTTGCTCTCGTTTCGACTCTTGGTAGCGAAGCGTGATAGTCGTCCACGCTCTCAAGGTCGATCATAGTCTTGCCGCCCATCTTGTAGGCTCTGATCCGCTCGCGGGCGATGAGCTCATAAGCCTTGGTCTTTCCGAATTTGCCATAGCGGCAACCGTCCTTGAATTCGACGAGTCGGCGCCGTTTCCTGTTATCGTTGTCAACCATGGTTCCTGCATGTGCTTCGATGAACTCCGCCACAATTGGATCAAGCCCCGCTGAGCGAGATGGCCATTTTCACGGCGCGACCTTGGTGTCGACGCGCGCTTACCAGCAAGGCGCTGCTCTTGTGGTAGCTGACGACGTTCCTGCTGACTTGTTTCGACATGCGCGTAGCCCAATTGTCCGGGATGCGTTGATCTATACCGCCTACGGTGCCAAGCAAAAGGATCTCTGCTGCCGCGGCAAACTCCAGCGCGCTGTAGCGTGCAAATCGGACAGACCGGAAGCCGAAGACGGTGCAGACCTTCGAAGGCCATAGCAGCTTGCAGGTGACGATGGACCTCTACGGCCGCTTGTTCAAATCGGACGACCACAAGAAGGCGATGGACATGGTCGCCGTTGCTTCTAGCCTAAGGTCTCTTACCACCGGCTAGTCACTCATCTGTCAGGTTGGTTTTGTCTGGGACTTCATTGTCGTTTGTCTTCAGCAGGTGTCTCATCGCGCGCGCTGCTGGGACGAATGCCTTTTCGAAGGTGAATGCGTGCCAGTCGATTTCCGCTCGGGCGCCCACCTTATCTTGGTGAAGTTTGTCTCTGACGTTCTTCGCGTTTCCGACGTCGGCATCAAGGCCCATCTTTTTTTCGGGATCGAATTTCTTAGCTAGGGACGGCCTCCACTGGTAAGGTTCGACCTTATCGCCCTTCAGCCCATCCCGACCATTTTCGACTAGCCACAGGGCCGAGCCCAATCCTTCGCAAATCGAAAACGTACCGACGCAGAATTCGAAGTTCAGGATCTGGAAGTAGGGTTCGAACAAAAGGGACTTACCGTTGCCTCGCTCGGCGTGCGGAACGATCAGTGCAGCCTTCATCTCCAGCCCGACCAGAATGTGCTTCAGGTTGGAGACAAGCCGATCGTGCACTTCCTGAGCGAGGCCTGCCGGAAGACATTTCCGGATCCATGCTTCCCAATCGGCGGAATTGGAGACGTTGACGTATCCGTTTGGCTTACCAGGCAATTCGACAAGGTGAAACTTCATTCCGAGTTCCCTGTTCGGGCGCTCTTGCGGGTGGAATCAAGCAACCATCGCACCGACTTCGCCCTCCTGCGGCGCGCCGATGCGTTGGGCCGCAACGGCACCAATGCAATTTTCCAGTATCTGGATTCCGAGCGCCTTCGCCGTGTCGGGCGAACGGGCTCCCGCTCCAAACAAGGCTAGATATTGCCCCCTCGACAAGGGTATCGGCAATGCCATCAGCCCCAAAGCATCAGAAGGAAGGCCGAACTCAAGCCGGCGCAGCAGCCCGTCGAGCGCGAGCAGGAAATCGGGCTGTGCCGGGAAGAGGGCGGACAGGATCTGGTGCGCCGATCGGAGATGGAAGCGCGCGCCGTCCGCGATGCGGGCGATGTCGCCGTAATTGATGACTCCTTGGCGGAGGTTGGTCGTATAGTGCCGCTCAATTTCGTCGACGGGCACGCCGTCGATCCAGTCGTACAGGATTGCTGCTCGCTTGCATCGTGCCAGGAATTCGAACTCGCCGTCGCAGTAGCGCTGCAGGAAGTGTGCCATGTCGGCACCGTAGCGCTGTCCGACCTCGCTGGCGCGGATGCCCTCCGCGCGGCCACGCTTCATAACCGGCGTGTAGATGGCATCCATCTCGGCGAGCACCTGGATGATGCCCAGCACCCTGACCGGATCGGTGCGCGAGATGTCCAGCTGGCGCATTAGCTCGATCAGGCGCAGGCTGGACTCGAAGGCGAGAGAGGACGATCCGCACGCGCGGCCGAGCAGCGTCAAGCGGACCAGGTCGCCATCGCGTTCCGCGAGGCCGGCCTGCAGCAGCCGGTCGATCAGCGCCGCGATGTCGTTTTCGGTCTGGCGGATCCAGTGCGGGTTCGCCAGCGAAGCGGAATAGCCGCCGAACGTGTTGGCAAGAAGCCCGGGGATCTCGTCGGCCCGCACTCCGCGGACCTGGCTGAGGAGGCGGAGGATCCAGGTCGGCAGATCGCGCTGCTTGAACGAGGACGTGACGTCCTCGGGCCTTCCGAGCACGTATTTCTGGAATAGTTGCGCCCGCTCGACGGGCGTGTCCGCGAGGATGATCGCCTTGCCAATCTCGTTGTAGCCAAGCCGCCCGGCGCGACCGGCCATGTTCTTGTACTCGGCGATCGTGAAGGGGCGGCCATCCTCGCCGACGAACTCGTTCTCCGCGAGGATGACCGTCGAGGCCGGGCTGTTGATGCCGGCGGCGAGCGTCGTGGTCGCGGCGAGTGCGTGGATCTGTCCGCCTTGCGCTCGGTATTCGCGCTCGACGGCCTCGCGCTCGGCGCGCAGCAGATTGGTGTTATGGAAGGCGGTGCCTCCCTGGAGACAGACGCGCAGATCCTGCGACGCTGCCGTCAGGTCCTGCGTCGGAAGGACGGCGAGTACGTCCGTTGCGGGACCGAGACCCAGTTCCTTCGACAGATAGCGCGCACAGCCCTGTGCCGGACCTCGCGTGTTGCGGAAGACGATGATCTTCTCGCCCTTCGTGACCAATTGCTTGGCGAGCGGCACGATCACGTCCTGCGAACTCGGCTTCTCCCGCCGCTGGATGATGTGTCCTGGCGGGACCAGGGTCTCGGTCTTCGTCGTTCCGTCGACGTCGACGAACTGGAAGGTGCCGCGCCGGTCGAGCACGCCCTCGATCAGCGGGACGGGGCGATCGCGCGACGTCAGCAGCGGCAGGTCGAGCCACCGGTCGAAATTGTTGAGGTTGCCGATGACCGCGGACAGGACGACCAGCTGGGGATCGATGCCGCGCTGGCGCGCGCGAAGCAGCAAAGCGAAGATCAGTTCGACGGTGATGCCGCGCGTCGGATCCGTGATGAACTGCCCTTCGTCCAGCACGACCAAGCCAAGTTGATTGAGCAGACGCGGTGAGGAGAGCGCGAGATTCAGGAACATCTCGTACGTGAAGAAGCCGAGGTCGTACCGGCCGCTTAGGACAGGCCCAACGCCGTCGGAGGCGTCGCCGCTGCAGCGGACGACGCGCAGGCCCGCGGGCGCGAAGCGGGCGCTGAAGTCTTCGAACTTTTCGTTCACCAGGGCACGGTACGGCAGCAGGAAGACGGCCTTCCTGCCCTCGGTGACCGCGCGGATGGCGGCCAGTTCGCCGACTAGGGTCTTGCCGCTGCTGGTCGGCGCCACGACGAGCAGCGAATTGCCGTTCAGCACGCCGAACTCGTTCACGGCCCTGACCTGCAGCGCGTTCAGGCCGCCCGCAAAGGCCGCGGTCCACCCATCAACGATCTCCTGCGGCAGGCCGGCTCCGGCGAGCTCAGAGAAGGAGCCTGTGATCCGATGCGCGGGCGCGGGCGGGAACGCGGCGGCGTAGTTCGCACCGCGGACCAGCGCCGGGAAGACCAGTCCGCCCTGGACAGTACCGAGGAACGCGGGCGTCTGCGTCACGCCGATGCGGGTCGCCTCCACGCGCGCCAGGCGGATGATCTCGTCGGCGACCGCAGGGAAGCTGACCGGCGCACCGGCGCTCCCGCTCATCGCCTCGATCGTTGCGTAAGTGAGAAGGCCGTGACCGGTGCCGGGCTGCTCCCACGCGGCTTCGGTCGGCGAGCAGGCCGCGAGCAGGATCCGCCCCTCGCCGAAGATGCCGGTTAGCGCGAAGGCGCTACGTGGCTTGGCCGCGGCTTCGAGCACGCGGGCGGGAGCATGACCGCTGAAGCAGCAGTCCAGGATGCACAGGACCACCTTGGCTTTCGTCGTCCGGAACGCCTCGGCCAGCACCGTCATCGACAGCGCCGTGCCGGCGAGATCGGAAGGCTCGGTGTCGTACAGGACTAGGCTGCCGTCCGGGGAGCCATGTCCGGCGAAGCTCAGGACCACAATGTCATCGGCGCCAGCGCCGTTCAGGGTGCCGACGACCGCGTCCCGCACCGCCGACAGCGTGGCCTGCTCGTCGACGAGAATTCGCGATGCGAGCCCGGGCACGGAATCCGCGAACAGCGCCCACAACGCGGTGGCGTCGCGCTTCGCGCCGCCGAGTTCCGGAACGTCCAGCGACCGGTGACGGTCGATGCCGACGAATACTGCCTTCATGGTCATCGGTCTGTCTCTTCGTTGGGTCGGCCCGCGCCTTTTCGGGCAGGATCCGACATGTGCCTGCGATTAGCTTCGAACCTCTTGGGGGACGGCGGGTCGGACGGGCTCGCGGCCGGCAGCATCATCTGCGTAGTACCGCTTGAAATCGACGTGCTGGGCGAGCGCGTCCGGCCGGTAGGGTGCCGTGCCCACCGCGCACTGCACTACGGCGGCAGATCGAAGCGCCGTGCGACGGTTGGATGGACCTTGGAGTCCGTTCCCACATCGCGGTTCTTGATCTCCCAGTTCTGACGGCCAAGCAGACGGCGCAGCCACACCCAGTTCGGCAGCGCGTCGGCGATGCCATCGATGGTGTCGCGCATGCCGGCGACCTCGCAATGCTGCACGCCGCCGGCGGACGGACGGATATTCAGAGCCTGGCCGACGTTGCCGGATCCTTCCATCTTCGTTCCGTCGACGAAGATCGGGCCCGTGAGCAGGCCTTCGGGGACGGAGATCGCCTCGCGGCACATCCATTCCAGCGCGATGTCGGAAAGGCGGGACTCGGGCTCCGGATAGGAGCCGCCAACGTCGGAATGGTTGCCGGCGAACCACCACTGGCGAAGCCGCTCATGTCCGGGGAAGACCGGCGCGCCTTCGTTGCCGCCGCCCCAGCCGACGCGGTCGAAATCCTTCCGCTTTTCGTCGATCGCGTTGGCGGAGCGCGCGAACGCGACGTGGCGACTGAGGAGCCGGTCGAAGTTCGCGCCCTTCCATTCGGCCTTATGCGAGCGGGATTCGCCGGGCTTCGGGTAGTCGACGATCGTCTTGGTGGTCGATTTGTTCTGCCAGCACCAGAACGCGCCGAGTGCGCCGGCGACGATGACGATCTGCGCGAGGAAGCCGGAGAGCATGAAGCCGGCTCCGAGCCAGGAACACAGCAGCGCGATTCCGACCGCCGGGAGGAATCCGGCGGCGAACGCCGCGGCGGCGACGCCGGCGGCAAGTCCCGCCTGGATGATGAAGTAGCGCAAGCCGCTTGCGCCGAGGGCGGCCACGGTGTCGAAGACGCCGATGAAGTACGGCGCGACGTTGGAATCGCTGCCGTCTCCGGATCCGAATTTGACCTGGAAACGCCGCGCCAATTCGAGGCGCTCGGCCTCGTATTCCTCACGGGGATGGCCGGCGCCGTGCTCGAGCACGGTGTTGACCGCCTCCCAGGCGATGTCCTTGACCTGCTTGCGGTAGCGCATCAGCGGGCCGTTCGGCGTTCTGGTCGGCACGCCGCACAGCATCAAAAGGTTAGCTAGGCTCCGGACCGTGTAGGCGCCGCGGCTGAAGCCGAACAACATGATCCTGTCGCCAGGTTCATAGTGGTTGACGATGAATTCGTAGCAGTCCGCGATGTTGCGTTTGATGCCGGCGCCGGTGACCGACCCAAGCAGCTTCTGGACGAAGCGGACGGGCGCGGTCAGCGCCGTGGTGCCGATGTCGGTGCCGAGGCCCGCATCGTAGAAGACAACTTGCCGCGACGGATCGATGCCGGTCTCGGAGTGATCGCGCGAGATGCGATACATCTTGTAGATATTGCTGATCCGCTGCTCCGGACGGGCGCCTCCGTCCTGGCCGGTGCCATCCGAAAAAATCACAATATTCTTTGTCATCGTTTTCACCTTGGCGGCGCGTCTCCCATGGGAAGGCAACTGTGGGTCGAGAAAAACTATCTAAGTCAATCCACGATCATCGAAGGTTGGTAGCTCTTGTTGCCGCGTCGATCGAAATCGTATTCGTAGACGACGCAGGGTGCGATCGCCTGATGCTGCTGGCCGAGATAGAAGAGCAGCGCGTTCGGCGCGGCCGCGAAGATGTGCGCGACGGCGTCGATGTCGTTGCCCTTCAGCGAGCGCAGGTGGTTGGCGACGGATTCGGCGAGCGCCGCGGCGTGGCCGCCGCCCAGTACGCCGCGCTGGCTCGGCCCAAGCGCGAAGACCACCAAGCGACCGACCTTCGGCAGCGACGCCTTGCAGTAGGCGCGCGCGGCGGCTTCGGCGGATTGAGCGACGCTGATGGCGACCGCGATCTCCGGTCCGTCGCCGAGCTTGTGTTCCGCGACGTCGAACGTAGGAGCTTCGCGGTCCGAACCGTCATCCGCTCGCCACACGCGAGACCCGACGCTGCCCTTCTGCACCAACTCGATGGAAACGCCGGATTTCACGTCCAACACGGCGCCGGCGATGAAAGCCACCGATGCGTGTGCGTCCAGTATCAGACGCAGCATCGGGCTTCGCGAGACCTTCGCGCACAGGAAATCCTCGACTTGCGGACGGATGTCGCGCTGCCAGTCGAGGTCGTCGCGGAGATATCGCTGCCGGAATGAGCCGGTCAGCATCAGCGTATCCTCCGGCAAGGCGCCCACGATGTCCGATGCCGGCCCCAGGAACGAGCGGATGGCCACAGGCAGGTAAGGATTCGCCGCCGCGGCAATCTCGGCAAGTATCGACTCGTCCTTGCACAGCTGCCTGAAGGTCTCGCGCGTAAACGAATTGAGGCCGCGCTTCTTGAGGGCCCGAGCGAGTTCGTCGAGCCGGAAGTCGGAACTGGTCGGCAACGTGGTTAGGACCCCGACCGTCTTGGCGCGCAAGATGATCGATTCTTTGAGCTCCTCGAGCGAGCGATGTCCGTCGAAGATGCGGAAATTGGCGAGAAGTCCGCGAAGGTCCTCGTTGTCGGCGAGACTGAGGTGCTCGCGCCACAGCTTGCGGACCGCACCCATCCTGCTGCCGTCGGTCTTGGTGCCGTCGAACAATTTCTCGACCAGCAACGATCTGTCGTTGCCGGAAACCAAGTCGGCGAGCGGATCGCCGTCCTTGATGCGGTACGTGGTGATGAAGGAAAAGCAAGCGCCGGGGCCGGCGTCCTGTCGGGCCTCCTTGAGGCGCTGGAGGATGGAGGAAGTCTTGGCGCCGATGAACTCGGGGTCGACAAGATCGGCATAGCCGAAGCGACCGCCATACTCGACGTGCCACTTCACCTGATGATAGTCGGCGGTGACGCGCTCGGGCCCCGACCGCGCCACCGCGGGATCGTAGCGGACCACGACATCGTCGAAGGCCTTCGGACCGTCGGCTTCGAACGACACTTCCACGATACACGAAGCCCCGTCGTCGAGCAGGTTGAGCGCGTTTTCCCAGAACACGCGGGCCTGATAGTTGTCGCCATGCCATCTCGGCATCACCGCATCAGCCATGTTCCGCTCCCGGCAGATCAAACATGCAGCGACCTCATGAAATCGGAAACTTAGGACCGAACAAGGCGCGCCATGCCTTCAGCGAGTCTCCCTGCCGTCCCTTCCGAGCGAGATCGATGGCGAATGCGGCTTCGCCCTCGGCCGCGCGCAGCAGGTCGCGCGCACGCTGCTTGCGCGCCTGGTCCATGCCGTCGCTGATCGGCGGTCCCAACCCCGCCGGGTCGGGCCAGGTGTCGAAGATCCGGTCGGCCAGTGTCGCGAAGAAGCCCTGGATCTCCCGGTCGAAGCTGCCGCCGAAGCCGCCGTGCAGCACCTCCAGCGCCATGACCTCGATCAGGAAGGACGGCTTGACCGGCTTCTCGCCGTGCTTCGGATTGTTGTTCCAGTATTTGACCATGCGGACGAGGCCCTTCCATTCGCTGGAATAGGCCTGATGGGCCGCAGTCGCCTTCTCGGCATGCGTCTTCGGGTTGGTCGTGATCCACTTGCCGAGATCTTTGTCGGGAATCTCGTAGTCGTCGCCGGCGACGAATGCGGGCACCGCGTCCACGCTCATGATCCGGTAGTCGGTGTTGTCGTCGGCATCGACGTGCACGCCGAAGTCCACGTTGATCGAGCGCCCCTGCTTCTTGGTGGCCTTGTCGCCGTATTTGGCGAGGAGGGCGTCGTAGAAGTCACCGAGCACCACCGAAGGCGCCTCGGAGCGGTAGTCGCGCTTGTTCGGGTTCAGCACGAAGAAGATGTCGACGTCCTTGAGCGGCTTCGTCTTGGTCCACCGCGCGTAGGAGCCGGTCAGGAAGTCGTTGTTGATAGCGAATTTGGTGTCGAGGTACTCACGCACTTCCCGCTCGCGCGACCGCGCGTTGTCCTGCTCGCGCTGGTTCAGCTCGAGCTTGCTCTTGAACTTGCGGAAGGCTTCGTTCGTGGTCAGCATCAGGGTCTCCTCAGGTACGACGTGCTGCCGCTGAGGCTGCCGTGGCCGATGGTGGTGCCGAGGCTCTGGCGGATCATGCCATCGGTGGACCGCGCCGCGCCGGTGCCCCAGCCGTCGATCTCGCGGTGTCCCGGCTTGACTTTGAGACGCAGGTCGTACTTCGCCTCGCTCGGCGCCACGCCGGCCTTGCGGATCGCGTACTTCAGCTGCTCGGTGTCGGTCCAGAAACTGCCGTCGCCGCCCGTCCAGCTGTAGGAGATCTCGATGTTCCACTGAAAGAGCAGCTCGCCCGTGCGCGGATGGAAGATGTCGAGCTTGACGCGCTCGAGGTCTCCCGACCGGAGCCAGCCGTCGATACCGCGCATGTGCAGGTCCCAATCCTTGACGAATTCGGCGGGGTCGAGGCCGCTGAGGCGGATGATGTCCTTCAGGCTCTTAAGGATGTTCTCGGCGACGTATGTGACCGAGTGCGTGTGCGAGTAGACGTTTACAGCGACGGCGGTCATGGTTCGAGCAATCCCTTCAGGTCGGGGACTAGCGAAAGCTTGGCCGCCGCAGTGGTCGGCTCGTCCTGGTCGGCGGCGACCGGCTCGTCGAGTTCGCGCGCCGTGATCCTGTCGCCGTGCTTCTTCAGCGCCCGCTGCACCCAGTCGAGCTCGTCGGCGCCGCAGGGCAGCGAGACGGCCCAGTCGCCCTTAAGCGGGTCGTAGCCGAGAGCGGCCTCGTTGGCGTCGGAGCCGTCGACCGCGTCGTCGTCGAACAGGCAGTAGACGCGTGTGCGCGGGCCGTCGCCGGTGGCGACGATGGCGCGGTCCTTCGGCGATCGGTCCGAGATGATGCTGGCCGCGATGCCGGCGACCGCCGTCAGCTCCTTGCGGGCTGGATGCGCGGCGCCTGGCGCGAGCAGATCGACGATCGCGTTCCAGGTCGAGAGGGCGTCGCGTGCGGGGGTAGCGGCGAAGACTCGGCGGGAGACGGTGCTCATGATCAGCGCTCCGCCGCAGCGCGGGCGGTCTTTGCGGCCTTGGCCGCGGCCAGGATCTGCGCGAGGGTGACCTTTTCCGGATGCAGCGCTGTCTCCGGATCGGTCGCCAACGCGCTCGCGACCATTTTGCGGATGGCGCGACCGTCGAGCCCGACGCACGCGGCGGCGCACTCGGCAAAGCCGGGCGCGTTCGCGAGCCTGGCGACGGCGGGATAGGTCGCGCCGAGCCCGACCAAGCAATCCTTGAGGATCTGCGCGCAGGCTTCTTTCGCGGGAAGCGGGATCTCGACGATGAGGTCGCAGCGCGAGGTGAAGGCGCCGTCCACCGCGCGCGGGAAGTTGCTGGTGGCGACGAACAGGAGGTTCGGGTACCGCTCCGCGAGCGCGTCGAGCTGGACGAGAACGGCGTCGGTGGCGCGGTGCACGTCGACTGGGTTCGCATCCATGCTCAGCTTGGCGCGATCCACGGCGAGCGTCTCGACCTCGTCGAGCAGCACCACCACCGGCCCCCCTGCGGCGGCCTCGGCGATGGCCTGGCCGAACAGTTCGGTGACGGCGCGCTGGCTCTTGCCGAGCGAGGAACTCGCGAGCTGATGCGGTTCGACCTCCATCAGACGAAACTTGCCGCCGGGGAACGCCTTGGAGACGCGGTGGGCCAGACCGCGGGCCAGCGAAGTCTTGCCGGTGCCGGGCGGTCCGACCAGAAGGATGACGCCGTGCAGCGGCAGCACGGTCCGCGACACCTTCTCGCGGACGGTGAAGTTCAGGATCGCCTGAGCCGTGAGCTTGTCCTTGATCGCGGCGTCGAGAACGATCGAGTTCCAGAGAACGCCGAGCTGGTCGTTCGGGAGGGGAAGGATCCGCTGAATGCCCTTGGGCAGTTCGATCTCCGCGGAAAGAGCCTTGAGTTGGGCCGTCACATTTACCTCCGGGTGCTGCTGCGGCGGATTCTCGCAGGCGAGATCGCCAAGTTCTGGTTCGCCAGGCCGGCGGGTGTCCTTCCACGTTCCGTAGGGGCGCATGACCTGATTTCACCTGTGCCAACAAATTTGCTGGTAACCTTAATCGACTGGAACCCGATTCGCAAGGCTTGCCAACAAATTTGCTGGCATATAGGTTGGTGTTGAGATGCTCGATCCCTGAGCTCTGTAAAATAGTAACAATATCAGTAGCTTAAATGGCAAAGACCTATAGGTTCAATCCTGGGTTTCAGTCGGACGAGGAGTCTGTCCAGAACTTCATCGTGCGGAAGGCAGATCTTTCGCGCGTCCTCGCCCCGCTGCGCGAAGGCGCCGCAATGCCCCCTCGGGTCTTGATCGTGGCGCCCCGCGGCGCCGGGAAGACCACCCTATGCCGTCGCGTACTGGCGGAGATGCACCGGGATCCGACTTTGCGTTCGCGATGGCACCCCGTCTTCTTCGGCGAGGAAAGCTATGCGATCACCACACCCGGCGAGTTCTTCCTCGAATGTCTGTTTCATCTGCAGGACCGGTCGGACGATCCCGCGATCTCGGAGGCCTACGGACGCGCGCTATCGCATTCCGGCGAAAAGGAGCTCGTCGATCTCGCCTCGAAGACGCTACGTGCCTATTCGAAGCGCGTCGGAAAACGTCTTCTAATCATCGTCGAGAACTTCCAGACCATACTCGACGATCAGATCGGCTCGGGCGCGAAGGATCTGCTGAAGCGGCTTTCCGACGACAGCTTCTTCGGCGTGCTCGCGACATCCGTCTCCCAACTGACGACGGAAGAGAACGTCGCCGTTCCGTCCGACTTCCTGAGGATCGACCTGCAGCCGCTTTCTCGGGAGGAGTGTCGCGCGCTCTGGAATTCGCTCACGAGCCAGGACATCAAGATCGACCGCATACGACCGATCGAGATATTGACCGGCGGAAGTCCTCGGATGATCCACATCCTGGCGGAATTCATGCGGTCGCCGTCGCTCCATAATTTGATGGAGAACCTGAATTTCCTGATCGATCAGAACACCGAGTATTTCAAAAGCCAGCTCGACGGTCTTCCGCCCACCGAACGCAAGATCTTCGCTGCGCTGCTGGAAGCATGGGACCCCGCCACCGCCAAGCAGGTCGCTGATGCCGCTCGCGTGACGACGAACACCGCGTCCGCGATGCTCTCGCGGCTCGCCGAACGTGGCTCGGTCGTCAAAAGCCCGGGATCCGGCAAGTCGGTGCTCTATTCCGCATCCGAGCGGTTGTTCAACATCTACTACCTGATGCGCCGTCGCAGCCATCCTTCGAGCCGGGTGCGCGCGCTCGTTTCGTTCATGACAGACTACTACGATCGCGACGAACTGATCGATACCGCCACCACGCTCGCGCGCGAGGCCTGTTCGGTCCGTCCCGACAATCGCATGGACTATCATGCCTTCTACGACGCCATCCTCGCGCGCACCACGACGTTGGTCCGCACTAGCATCCTCGAACGGACGCCTCCCGACTTCCTGACTTCGTTCACCGCGCATCAGAAGGCCATGGCGGAAAGCGCTAGGGCACATGCGGAAATGCGTGTAGCGGAGTCCAAAGGCACCAACCAGGCTCTGGCGGAATTGCTGGCCGAAGCCGATGGATCGAAAGAAGCCGGCGATCGCGAAAAGGCCATAAGGCTCTATTTCCAAGCCACGGAACTCCATCCTCGCAGCGTAACGCCGTGGATGAGGCTCGCGGTTCTCTATCTCAGCGAAGACCGGACCGAGGACGCGATCAGAGCAGTCGGCGAATTCATAAAACTGCGACCGAACAGTCCATGGGGATATGCGATCCAAGGCCTGGCGCACGCCGTCGACCGCGAAATCGACCTGGCGGAGACGGCGTTCGAGTCGGCGCTCCGGGTCGATCCGGACTACGGTCTTGCGATATCGGAGTTGGCCGAGATCAAGGAAGCGAAAGGACAGCGCAAGGAAGCGATCGCACTGTTCGAACGGGCATCGCGCCTCGACGCGCTGACGGACAGCGCCCGCGCCGGTTACGCGCGCGTCCTGCAAGACGAAGATCGGGCGACCGACGCGGAGGAACTGCTTCGCGCCGGCGCCGACGAGGATGATCAGGTCGAAAGTCGCCGGGCTTTGGTAGAACTGCTCAGTCAGACGAAACGACAGCAGGAAGGTATCGACCTGCTGCGACGCGTCGCGGAGAAGTCGCAGGACTGGCGCCATTGGGCCGACCTGGGTTCGTTCGTTCTCTCGCGCGAGGCCGGCGACAACCAGGCCACCGAAGCGCTCGCGAAGTCCATCGCGCTCGGCGCCGCGGCTCCCGAGGTCTTCGTCACCTACGCAAAAGCGCTGCAACAGAGCGGAAGACCAAAATCCCGCATTTTGGAGGTGGCGAGAGATCTGACCGAGCGCCTCTCGGACGATCACAATGCGTGGATATACGCGAGCCTGCTCGCGAACGCGGCCGACGACAAGTCGCTGGCGGAAGCATACGTCCGTAGGGCGCTGGATATCGTCGAAGATACGCGCGGATGGCTGACGCTGGCAACTCTTCTCCAATCGCAGCCGAAACGGGATTCCGAAACCGAGGATGCCTTGCGGAAAGCCGTCGCGCTCGCTCATGAATTGGGATCGTGTTCTTCGGTAAGATCTCTTGCCGAGTTTCTCGTCCACCGGGGAGAAGAGACAGCGGCCCAGGAGGCAATGGCCAAATGGTTCGCGGGCCAGAAGCCCTGCTACTGTTGTGCCGTGCTCGAAGGCGACATCGCGGCGCGGAGCGGCAATGCCGACAGGGCCGGCCGTGCCTACCGGAGCGCGCTCGAAGAGCGAAACGATGGCGTCCACGCATTGACTGGTCTGTCCCGCTTCGTGGATCGCGACGAGGGCGAGGAGCTCATCGCGCGTGCGATGGCGTCCTACCCTGCCGATCATCGCTGCCTGCTCGCGCGCGCCCACCTACGTGAGGACGACCTGGAAAGCCAGATCCGGGACGCTTCCGAAGCCATACGCCTGTTGCCGTCGTACGCGGAAGCGCACCTTTTCCTGGTCCGCCCACTTCTCAAACACGACCAGGCTGACCATGCGCTCGATCATCTGAAGCTCGCCTTGAAGGAGCTACCCCAGCAACGCGAACTCACCGCGATGTTCGTGGATGCAGCCATGGCGGCGGCCGCGGCGGGGCACGGCGAGCGCGTCAGCGAGATACTCAATCAGGACGAATTCGGATCGAAGATGGAGCCTCTGATCGTGGCGTTGCGGATCAAGCGAGGCGACACTCCGATCGTCGCCAAAGAGGTCATGGAGGTGGCGATGGACATCGCGAACAACGCTAAACCTTCGGAACGAACCGCATCGAAGTTCGTGGAATGACCGACGGGCACTTATATCCGCGGCCGGTAAGTTGCCCTGACAGATGCGATCGTCTCGGTATCGCAAACCGAACGTCCGCACCCGCCTAGGAGATAGTCTTGCCTCGTAGAACCTCGCATACCGCCGAACAGATCACAGCCGCGGTCAAAGAAATTCAGGAGCAAACCGACCGTGGATCCGCCATCGTTGGGGCTGCCATGATGGATGAAATGATGGCGGTCGTATTGCAGAAGCGCATGTCCGACATGAACCGGACCCACTACGACGCCTTCTTCGGACAGAATGGGCCTGGTGGAACGTTCAGCAACAAAATCGAGCTGTTCTATGCTTTCGGGCTCTGCAATGAAACGCTGTACAAGGCGATGCACGGCATCCGGGCTATCCGAAACAAGTTTGCCCATCGCATCGAGCAGTTGAGCTTCGACGATCCCTCGATTGCCGAGTTGGTTGACGGCCTCTCAGCTTATGGCTTCGATGTGCCAAACAGGCGGCAGAAGTTCATCGGGATCCTGACCATCATCTTGTCACTGGTTTTCGCCACAGGGGTAGACGATATCCGCGTCAAATCCATCGCCGAAACCCATTCAGAAATCTATATTGGCCTGCTCAAACGGTTCTTCCCTGAATACGCCAGCATTATGGATAAGGTCTGGAAGGACTATAACGCCGACTAGCTGAAGAAATCGAAGAACCTTTCGACGGTCGGAGTCCTGATAATTTCCGGCTGCGGCAGCGCACATCGCGCGTGGTGCGGCACTTCGAGGATTTGACGATGATGCATCTTCAAAAAATCCAGAAATTCATCGCGGAGGCTCTCGAATGCAGCGTTTACGTGAATCCCCGCGAGCCTGGATTGACTTACGATGAGCTCAAGGAAATCGGCGCCCGCATCGGTTACAGGGAAGGCGAGATCGGAGATGCCTTCCGGACCATGGGTCTTTACCCGCTGAGGCGAGGATCACTACTGCTTGGCCCGGAGAAACAGACCCTCGTGACGTGGAAATTCTACATGCGCGAGGAGCCTGAATACCGCGATCTCGACGCATTCGACTTTGTCTACTCCGAGTTCGCCGAGCTCGCGCGTAATGTAGGGCAAGCTAAAGCGCAGATCGAGCGCGACACTTTGGTTTCGCGCGCGCTCGCGCGCGGCATCGGCGAGGACGGGATCGAAGCGACGATAGCGATCCTCATCTTCGCGGACAATATGGAGGAAAAGGATGGCGCCCTGCGCTTCAAGATGCCGCTGTACGCAAATGGTCCACTTCCAAGCGCACAGATGCGGTCTCACCATAGCGCCTTGGCGCGGACCACGCGGACCGAGTTGTTACCACACGTCAAGGACGTCATCGCCCGCAGGACCGACGGCAGACCCCGCCGAACCGAGCCGTTCGACGCCTTCGCCGAACGCCTTGCGCCGTTGGGTCATGGCGCATTCCGCACGTGGTGGGTGCAGATCGCAGCCGAGTTACGGCGGGCCGATGTCCAGTCGTCTTCGGTCTCCGTCTGCGTGCTCGCGGCCGCCTTGGTCGAAGGGGTTCTCGCGTTCGTGGTAAAGCACGCGAAATCCAAGCAGATCGGTCCATTCGGATCGAAGGATTTCGAGCGAGAGCCGCGAACTTGGAAGATCGAAGATCTCGTCGGGAGCGCGGCCGCAGGAGGAGCATCAAGCATTTTGGACCCCGCGACCAGAAGCCGGGCGGACGGCCTGATTCGAGCCCGACAACGGATCCATGCCGGACGGATGCTGCAAGACCACCCCGCTGGGGTCTCCGACCTCCGGCCCGAGGAAGCTCGTGACGCCAAGCAGACGGCCGAACTGGTCGTGAGGAGTGTCATTGATTGGCTCGACAAATTTCCGCCGGCCCCGTGAGCACGTAGCCGACCGTCCTCACAGGAAGCAAACTCTGAATCATTGGGATCGATCCGAAGAACAGCGAACGGCCACCAGGCGGCCACCGGCGTTTAGGCATCGAGGCCGGCGACCCTTAACCGACGGCGCAATAAATCAACCGAGAGATCCAATCTACGCGACCGGATGTCATGTAGACGATGGCGCCGCGTCGAGCTCCGATTACGTGCATATACTGACCGAGCTGCTGCCTGTAGGCTGCCCGGTCTGACTCTTGGGGTGCGACGTCGCTTTTCCAATCGAACGCGATCGTGCCGCCGTCCGCCACCGCATCCGCCCGCCCGACAATTAATTGATCCGAGCTCGCTGGACCAACGCCATAGATCGGTAGTTCGGCCACAAGCCGGGCACGATACGGCTTGATATCGGGAAGCTGGAGAGTGCGCAGCGCGTTGGTTGCAAGTTCCGTCGCCTCGGGCGAGGCGCCGGATGATGATTGCGAGCACATCTGATCGCGCAGTAGTGCGGCCCTCGCAATTACCGTCTCCGGGTTCTCGTCCAGTTCGCCGGTCACCAGCTCTTCCATCAGCTTGTGCAAGAGGATGCCGCGAATGCGCCCGCCGTCTATGGGACGTAGGGCGTGAAGGAACTCGTCATCGCTTATTTCTGACGGAATCATACCGGTGATCACATCTGGATCGCCATCGCTTGGGGTAATCCAGCGGATTCGTGATGAAGCCTCGAGCCGCGATCGCTCCTCCGCGAATAATTCGGCTTTCTGAAGATTTTTGGTTACGGTGGGCGAGACGATGCTCGCGCGCGGTAAGCGCGACAGATCCAATTCAGGCACGGTGTCCAGCTTGAAATCGAGGAGCTTGGCCCAAGACGCGTCGTTGCTCCACGTGAAGTCCGGCAGGATCAGCAATTCCATCGCTCGCGTGCACGCGACGTAGAGAAGGCGCAGATTCTCATTTCGCTTCTCGGCTTCTTCGGCCAGCAGGGCGTCGCCGAGGCTCGGAGGGACCACCTGCCCCAGGGCCCAGTGCAAGGTCTCGTCCCTTCGTCGATAGACGAACGTTTCGGCGCGGCGCGGCATCGACGCGCGATTGATCGGAATGACGACTGGCCACTCGAGGCCTTTTGAGCTATGAACCGTGACGATCTCTATCGACTGACCGTCGGCCTCGACCATGCCTTCCGGGGATCCCGAACTGCTCGACCATTCATCGTCGATGTCCCTGGCGAATTGAACGAAGCCGCGGACACGATAGCTGCGGGCGCGCTCGACCAAACCGTCGATATTCGCGAGCGATCTAACCGCCTGATCGGCGCTGCGGGCCGCTACGATGGCGCGAACGCGCAGTCGCTCGATCGCTTCAGCGAGGATGAGGGCGGGCGTCGTGCCATTAACGCGACGGCGAAGATCGCGCAAGATTGTCAGTAGCTCGCGCGCAACGGGGTGGTCAACGCTGGCCGGATCGGTTCGCAGGGAGAGCCCGATGATCCGATCCTTCTCGTCCGGCGTTGCAAGGTGTGCGATTATGTCCAGCAGCTCTTGTTCGGTGAGCCCAACCAGGGGACCGCGCAACAAGGCTCCGAGCGCCAACGTATCTCGCGGGTCGGCCAGCGCGCGGATCAACGCGACCAGGTCCTGTGCCTCCTGCCTCCTGAACAGGTTCTTGCCTGCCTGCGAGGCGAAGGGCAGGCCGGCTTCCTCGAGCGCTCTCTCATATCGCCATAGATCGGTCGAAACGGGAGCGAGCAGCGCGATGTCCCCCGGACTGAGGCGCCTCGTTTCGCCGTCGTTGAGCTTTACTTCGACATTTCCTATCAGGCGTGCGCAGACCTCGGCGACCACGCGAGCCTCCTCGTCGCGGGAGCTGTCGACCCGCGTGTCGGGAGGGAGTTGCACCTTGACCTTGGCGACGCTCGGAAAGCCGTACTCCATCGCGGTCCGCGTGCCTCGCAGGGCGACGTAGCCGGCTTCCTGCAATGACAGGCGCTCTTCGAAGCAGCGGTTGACGTGATCGAGAATTTGACTACGCGACCGGAAGTTGGCCGTGACGCGAAGGATATTGTTCGGAAATTGCGTCTTAATGGCTCTCCGCACCATCAGATAGGTCGCGAGGTCGGCTCCCCGGAAGCGATAGATCGCCTGTTTCGGATCCCCGACGAGGAATAGATGGCCGGGTGTCAAGGACCGATGTTGCCATGACTGCGCATGCTCATCGGCGCTGCACAGGAGGAACATGATCTCCGCTTGCACGGGGTCGGTGTCCTGAAACTCGTCCACGAGTATCCGGGAGAACCGCGCGCCGGCAGTAGTTCGTAC
This sequence comes from Bradyrhizobium sp. Arg237L, assembly GCF_029990105.1. Classification (NCBI taxonomy): domain Bacteria; kingdom Pseudomonadati; phylum Pseudomonadota; class Alphaproteobacteria; order Hyphomicrobiales; family Nitrobacteraceae; genus Bradyrhizobium; species Bradyrhizobium sp. Arg237L. The sequence continues at coordinate 84,044 of NZ_JAQMIL010000003.1, forward strand.
TGCTCGATAATTGCGAAGCACGTCGCGGCACGTGAACAATAGATCGTCGAAGTCGAGAACGGCCGCCCGCTTCTTGAAGGCTTCATATTCCGCGAGCACGTCTCCGAGCTCTGCGGAGAGTGTACCGATCAGAGATGTGGCGATCCTCCCCATTAGCGTGCCGTATGCGCTGCGGCATCGTGCGTAGTGCTCCTCAGCCTGGTCCGCCAGGCGGTCACCGGCTTCTCGCCCCGCCACCTTTCGCCATAAGGACCGCCGTCTATAGTCGCGCAGATCGAACGCATCCTTGCGCATGATCGGAAGCCAAGCCGGGTGAGCCAATTCCCAGAGAGCTTCGAAGTCGGGGAGAGGGTTGAACCGCCCCTGAAAATGCAACGCCAATGTCTCGAGTCCTACGATATCGGGATCCGCCTCGGGCGGAACGTCGACGTGGTCGCACCAGCGGCGGAACTCGCGGACGTTTTCGGCGAACTCCAGATCTGCCTTCGAATCGAGATCGGATGGCAACGGCTGTGCCAATCGATAGCGTCGCCGGAATCTGGCGAAGCTGCGCAGAAGATCTTCAGCGCCCGTCGGATCTCTGCGCGCGATCGAGGCAACGCAATCGCCCGGCGAGGAAACCGATTTATCGAGCCGATTCCGCCACCATCGATCAAAGATCGCATCGAAGGCGAAGTCCGCCTGATCGGCGTCCAGCACCTCCGCACCCGGATCGATGGCGGCTTCGACGGAGTAAGTGCGCAGCAGATCGTGGCAAAATCCGTGAATCGTTCCACAATTCAATTCATCGAGCCGGTCGGACGCGGTGCGCAGCGCTTTTCTCTGATCGGGCGTCGGCCCGTCCGACAAACTGAGCCGGAGTTCGTGCGGGACCTTGTCCGCGAGGATAGAGTCGAGATACCACGCGATGCGTTGACGAAGCTCGCCGGCCGCAAGCTCCGTGAAGGTGATGGCTGCGATCGATTTTGGATCCACGCCGGCCGCGAGCAGCATCACCACGCGGCCCGCAAGAAGGGACGTCTTCCCTGTACCTGCCGCTGCCTCAACCAGCAGGCATGAGTCGAGGTCGGTCAAGGCGCGCAAACGTTCGGCGTCGTCGACCATGGCCGTCATGGTACGCTCCAGAAGCGGGCGATGCTTTCACTCGCCTTGCTGTAGGCTATGAGCTTGCGCCTCTCGTAGCCGGGCGATGCCGGGAGGGCCAATCGCATTTCATTCGATATGTCGAACGACAGCCGTCCCGGCACCGCGACGCCACGGCGGAGCATTGCGACAGCGACGGTGATGAAGGTTGCAATCTGTTCGATCGCAACATCGAGATCTGGCAACCTTAAAGCCAGAGGCTCGCCACGCAGATAAAGGAGCCTTGCGACGATTTGCGGGTCTTCCTTCAGCAATTGGCGGCACGCGAGCCCGTACAGCGCGCGTTGAAGCTCAGCTCCGCCGTTGATCACGATGCGGTTGGCGTTCCTGGGAGCTTCGCTCGTTTTGTAATCCGTTATGCGGGCCGCGGAACGGTCCATTCGCAGGTCGAGGCGATCGATGGTGCCGCGCAGCTTTACGGGAGTGCCCGGTACGGCAACGGGGATCTTTGGGTCCCAAGGCAGTTCCCGCTCGACGGCGAAGTCCTCGGGTTGACCGAACGGGACCTCGGTCCAACTGCGCGTTCCAGTCTCCGAGATCTCCTTGCGCAACAGCCCTACCAACGCGAGGGAGGCCGCGAAGTCGAGTGTGTTGTTCCACAATAGCCTTGGAGGCACGTGTCCTTCGAGTGGCCAGACTTGGCGCACGGTTTGGGTCGCTTCCTTCAGAGCGCCCTCGATCTCTTCGTCCGACGCGCGCGCATAGCCCGGTTGAGGCTCCAGCAAGTCCACCGCGCGGCGCAGCAATTCATGGACCAGCTTTCCGAACTCTGCAGGCGCCATTGTGAGCGGCTGCTCTCGATCCTGGGGCGTCGACCAACCGAGTCCATAGCGCCAGACGAAGCCAAGCGGATCCCGCAGCAGCCTTTGCAAGGATGTAGGGGACTGCACCCGTTCGATTGCCTTGATGATAATCGGATGATCTGCGTCGAACTGGCCGTCGTTGCGGGTCAGTTGTCCAAGGTGCCAATTGCGCCAACACAGATGAGCCGATCTCATCCGGTCGATCTTGGCCGCGTCCTCCGGGCGAGCCATCAGCCGGTCCGCTTCGTTCCAGGCATGCTCGGGTATGCGCGCTCTCGAGAGGGATTGTTCGGGGCGATTCAGCAGGAGGGGGCTTCGTCCGACCCGGCTACCTTGCGCGCTTCGACGGCTGCGCGACAACACGATGTCGCCAGAGGCCGCTGCCAGGATGATCCGAAAATGTCTGCGATCGGACTTCGCAACGGGATCAACGTCAAACTCGCCCGATGGGAGGACATGATCGGGCAGAACGGAATCGTTGCCAGCGTGACGAGGCCAATTCCGGTTCGTGAGGCCGAGCAGACGGACATGGCGCCGAGGTGCGGACGCAAGATCGCGCGCCGAACACCAGACAATCGAATCGGCAGCGTCATTTTCGGATTCAAGTCGGGCATTCTGCAGGGAGAGCTCGATCGCCTCGGGCGGCGCGGTCCGCAATGCCGCTTCCCAAAGCTGCAGTGCGCGGCCGCGCACAAAGAGGCGGCCCCCTTCTCCTGCAGCCGAAACACCCTTCGTGAGCACCTCGACGAGTGGCAGGACGGCTTCCACGCCATCCAAGGACGGGTCCTTTAGCACAATGGCGGAAATCGCGCGTCGCCAATCCTCCACGCGGGCCAAGGTCGCGCCGCGCGGGATCGAAGCCATCCACTGCTGAGGAAGCTTGTCGAGAAGTTCATGCTGGCCGCGACACAGCGAGACCAGGCGACGCATGCGTTGTTGGTTCAAGCCATGCAAGAGGATGTCGGCCAACGCTGCGCACCGTTGGCCATCGCGCGTCGAGAGTGCGGGAATTCCGTGCGCGAAATGCAATCTCAATCCAGCATCGGCAGCCAACGCGCAGAAATGATCATCCCAAGGCACGGTGCCCGCCGAGGTGATCGCGATCTCATGCGGCTTTGCAGCGCCGGACACGATCGCCTGTCGTGCCCAGCGCAGGCTCTCGACCACTTCATGATGCGGGTCGGCGCAGGATACGGCGGCGGCTTCGCTTTCGGCTCGGGGCTCCGGCCGCACTATCAGTCCCGCGAACCACTCGGTTTCGGCATGCGCGGGGGCATGCCATTCGACAGGCACCTCTTTGGAGAGCGCCTCCACCAAAGACCGCCAAATCGGCGCGATCCAGGAAAGCCCTTCGATGGTCACCGGACCGATCACACGCTTCGCGTAATGAATCCGCTTGAGGGCTGCCGATCGCAGATCGTGCGGCATCAATGTCGCGATTGGCAACGATCGCCGGATGCGCTCTTCGATGAGCGCGAGGTCTGCGAGGCGCGCGTGGCCCGATCGCGCTTTCGAGTGGAGATCGATATCCGCATCCCAGACCTTACGTAACGTCCGCGAAACTGCTCGATTCATCCCCGGAAGGTGTCTTACCGCCTCCAGTTCGACGAAGCCGCCCTCGGCTAGTGCGTGCTGCACGGCAAGGTCGAGTACCTGCGTCGTAAGTGGCGCGGTAAACCCGCCCGCAAGCCTTGCAGCGAGCTTCGGCAGTGTCAGGATTTGAAGGCCGCATTCGTTTGCGCGCGCCGCTGCTGCACGTCGCCCTTGAAAGGCAAGGTGGCTCCCAATTACAGAGGTCCGGATTTCGAGCATATCATCAGCGACGTTGTTAGCGGACCCGTGTCATTAAACGCCGAAAACGCTTGCGAGACTTCGGCAAATCCCACGAGCGGCTATCACGGCGGGCCCTGCCGGGAATAGCCAGCCTAGATGCAATCTGAATTATAACCAGGCCGTATTGGAAGAGCCGCTTGTAGATCGCCCTCCTCCGTGCACGACTTTCGGCCTTCTCCTGACAGCGTGCGGTCGTGTTGCGGGCCATTCCGTGCATTTTGCCGACGTGTTCAGGGCGCATCGTAGAACGGCCAGCAGCCGTCTTCCTCGTGACGTCCCGTCCGCTGGGTGCAGGTATCGTCCAACAAGCGTAGCCCGACATCCTTCCAGACAGCGCGCTGGCCGTAGAGCCGGACGGCGTCGAGTCTCTGAATCTCGATGCACCGGTTGCAGCGGCGGCAATTCACCCTCAGAAGGTGCTGGACAATTTCGCCAAGCCGCAGCGCGGCGATGCTGGACCCGGATGGCTTGGCACGCGCTTCCTCCAAAAGCGCTTGCCAGTATTCGGGCGGCAGGTCGTTGTTTGGAGCCAGCGCAGGTGGGACCGTGGCCTTCCTGCTTAGGGCCGCGGCCATCTTTTCCATCTGTTTTGCATTCGGCATGCGCCAACTGGCGGGGCGGTCAGTCACGGCTTTATTAGAACATAACGAGAACAAATGTCGAGTCCCGCCTCAGCCGAAAATATCGTTTGTAGGGAGGCCTACACTGTCGGAACCATGCTCACCCATTCGTCTTGAATTAAGCCGCCCTCGCTTCGGAGTACTGCGTTCATGGCCGCGCGCGCCAACTGGAAAGGCTTTCTGCGCCTGTCGCTCGTCACGTGTCCGGTCGCACTATATCCTGCTACCTCAGAGAGCGAGAAGATCTCGTTCAACCAGCTCAACAGGCAGACCGGCCACCGCATCAAATACGTGAAGGTTGATGCCGACACTGGCGAGGAAGTGCCGAACGAGGACATCGTCAAGGGGTATGCGCTCGACAAGGAGACGTTCATCGAAGTGTCGAAAGAGGAGCTCGAGGAGCTCGCGTTGGAATCGACGAGGACCATCGATATCGACGAGTTCGTCGAGAAATCGGAGATCGATCCGCGCTACTTGATCCGGCCATATTACCTTCGGCCCGATGGCAAGGTCGGGCACGATGCTTTCGCCGTGATCCGAGAGACCATCCGCGACATGAACAAGGTCGCAATTGGCCGTGTCGTGCTGACCAACCGCGAGCACATCATCGCACTTGAGCCGCTCGACAAGGGGCTCGTCGGCACGCTGCTGCGCTACCCGTACGAAGTCCGCTCCGAGGACGAATATTTCGACGAGATCCAGGACGTCAAGGTCACCAAGGACATGCTCGATCTCGCCAAGCACATCGTGAACCAGAAGTCCGGACGGTTCGAGCCGGACAAGTTCGAAGACCAGTACGAAACCGCTCTCATCGACCTCATCAACCAGAAGCGCGCAGGGAAGCCGATCACGCCGAGGGAGCGCCCTGGGGGCGAGAACGTCGTCGACCTGATGGAAGCGCTGCGACGGAGCGTTGGCGGCACTGCGGCGGAGACCAAGGCACAGCAGAAGTCATCAAAGAAACCGCGCAAGGCGTCGGCGGGCCAAAAGGAAATGCTCATGCCGATCGCCGGCAAGAAGCAGGCCAAGGAGACCGCGGCGAAGAAGCCGTCGACCAAGTCACAGCGGAAGTCGGCGTGACACCAAGCCACGAATGTTCGCACTCACCGTTCTCGGAACATCGGCAAGCGTTCCATCAGCAGATCGCAACCACCCGGGCATTCTAGTCGAGGCGGGTAGCCATCGCATTCTGGTGGATTGCGGAGAGGGGACGCAGCGCCAGTTGCTACGCAGCGGCGCCGGCTTCCGACGGCTCGACCGGATCCTGCTGACCCACGGTCACTTCGACCATGTGCTCGGCCTTCCCGGGCTCTTTTCGACTCTGCGGCTTCGGCGAACCGATGACCTGATGAAGATCCATGCGAGCCCGGGCACCCTCGATATCGTCGCCCGGATGCTCGCGGGCCTGTGGGGAGAAGGGCGTGCGCCCGTTCCGCTAGAACTCGTTCCGCTGGCGACCGGCCAGGTCCTCGACGCCGGCGACTTCACGATCGGCTGCTTTCCGGTCCGCCACCGCGATACCGACAGCTTCGGATTCTCCTTCGAAAGCCAGGTCCGCCGTCATCTTCGGCCGGACCGCCTCGCGGCCCTTAGAGTGCCGGACGGCCCAGTGCGCAAAGAGTTGGCGGAAGGAAGGGCGGTGACGCTCGCGGACGGCAGGACGATCGATCCCGAAGACGTCCTCGGGCCGCCGGAGGGACGCAAGAAGCTTGTCATCGTTGGAGATACTGAAACCGTCGATGGTCTGGCTGAGCACGTTCGCGATGCAGACGTGCTTGTGATTGAGGCGACTTTTCTCCAACGTGATGCGTCCATCGCCCGTGATTATGGGCATCTTACCGCGGCCGAAGCTGCCGCGCTCGCGGCAATGACGGGCATCAAGCTGCTCATTCTGACACACATTTCCGGTCGCTATCATGATGAGGAAATATTGACCGAGGCGAGCAGGACGTTTGCAAACAGTCGAGTAGCTGCAGATTTCGATCGCATCGTGATCTAAGGGCCGCGCAGGAGAGCACGAAAATGGCGAGGAAGCTGAAGACGTATCAAACTTCACTTGGCTTCTTCGATCTGGCGATAGCGGCGCCGTCAATGAAGGCGGCCTTGGAAGCCTGGGGTGCCGACAGCAACCTCTTCCACCAGGGAGCCGCGATGCAGAGTGAAGATCCGGACGTTGTTGCGGCGACAATGGCAGCGCCGGGCGTGGTTCTGAAGCGTCCAGTCGGCTCAAGCGGTCCGTTCAAAGAGCAGGCCGAACTGCCCACGGATCTCACTGATGATGACGGTTCGAAGAAGGCGCGCCGTCCCAAGCTCGCCGGCCAAAAGCCGCGGAAGCAGCAGGCAAAGCGGGGCAATGATCCGGCAGCCGACCGGAAGGCCGCACTCGCTTTTGAGAAGGAGCAGAAGCGACGCGAGCGCGAGCATGCAAAGCAAGAGGCGGCCCGGCAGAAGGAACGCGAGCGACGGCAGCGCGCCATCGACAAAGCGCAAGCCGCCTTGGACGCAGCTCGTCAGAACCACGAAAAGAATGCTGCCGATATTCGAGCTGAGGTCGAAGTTCTCGAGGAGCGAGCGCAAGCCGAAGAGGTGCGTTGGGATAAGGAGAAAGCGAAGCTGGAAGCTTCGTTGCGACGCGCCCGAGGGTAGTCCTCGGAGCCGTGTGGCCGTCACCGGTCAGCTAGACCAGTGCTGATTCGGAACAATCATCCCCGGACACTAAATGCATCCAAGGTAAGTGGCAATTGTTGCTCATCTTCTGGGTCGTGCACTCCAAAGCCGGAAACAGCGATTCCGATCAGTCGTATTGCCTTCCGTGGCGGCATCAGCTGCTTCAGTAACTCGAGAGCTAGGCGAGAGAGATCGCCCGTACTGTCGATGAGGCCCGTGGACCTGCTGCGCGTGATCAACTCGAAATCGGAAAATTTCACCTTGAGCGTCGCCGTCCGTCCCCGCGCACCGGTGGTCTCGCAGTGACGCCAAACCTTCTCGATCAGCGGTTGCAATTCGGCTGCCAGAGCTTCGTAGTCGGCGAGGTCCTGCGAGAACGTGGTCTCCGCACCGACCGACTTTCGGATACGATTGGCTCGGACCGGCCGATTGTCGATGCCGCGCGAGATCCAATAGTAATGGACTCCCGCCTTCCCGAAATTGGTGGTCATGAACTCGAGCGTTTGGTTACGCATGTCCATGCCCGTGAAGATGCCAAGACTATTCATTTTCGCGCTCGTCGCCGGGCCGATTCCATGGAATTTGCCAACGGCGAGCTCCTGAACGAAGGTCGGCCCTATCTTGGGTGTGATGACGAACTGACCGTTCGGCTTGCGTTGGTCGGATGCAAGTTTCGCCAGAAACTTGTTGTAGGAGATGCCGGCGGAGGCGGTCAGACCTGTTTCGCTGAGGATTTTGGCCCGGATCATGGTCGCGATCTCCGTCGCGATCGGAATGCCTTGGATGTTCTCTGTAACATCCAGGTATGCCTCATCTAGCGATAACGGCTCGATGATTTCCGTATGCTCGGCGAAGATCGCTCGGATTTGTCGCGAGATCTCCTTGTAGACCTCGAAGCGCGGCTTCACAAAGATCAAGTCCGGGCATTGTCGCTTGGCAGTCACCGATGGCATCGCTGACCGAACCCCGAACTTGCGCGCCTCATAGCTCGCGGCGGCGACGACGCCACGCCCCCTGGATCCGCCCACGGCGACGGGCTTGCCGCGCAAGTCCGGATTGTCTCGCTGTTCGACCGACGCGTAGAAGGCATCCATATCGATATGGATGATCTTGCGGCCGTCCCCTTCAACGACATTCTGATTCTGATCAGACGATCTCATACGTAAATTATACAGCGAATTCCTCGTGCCGGGTTCTTCCTTTCGAAGCGCAGCGGGGAAAAGCACAGACTGATCTTCGCGGGATGGGTCAGCGTTCAGGATCGGCCGCCCGCGCTACAGCGGCGTTGACCTTCGCGCGATCTCGCCGATCTTCTGGAGGAAGCATCATCACGGCGTGATGGAGCTCAGCGGGAATAGTCAAAAAGCTGTCCAGGGGCTTTTCTGCCCACTGCCAAAAGCGGTCGTAGGCATCCATCACAGGTCCTCCCGCAGGCCCCGAAGAAGGGATGGCGGACTTTTCCCTCCACCGACTTCGCGCGGTACTCGATCTCGGCAAGCAACTTCGGTTCGACCCAGATACCCTTATGTGCGATCCGCTTCGTGTACGGCTGGGTCTTCCGGATCAGCGGTTTTAGCCTCTTCTGCAAGTCGGCGGCGGAAGCCTTGTCGAAGCCATGGTCGACCTTGCCCGCATAGATCAGGTCATCACCCTTGCGCCGACCGAGATAGATGCCGTCCCACTTGCCCTCATCGAGCGCGAAGCCGGCTATGGTCAGTGTCTCGCGCTGGACGCAGGTCTTCTTCACCCACTCGCTCGTACGTCCCTTCGGGTAAGAGCCGTCTCGTACCTTCGAGACGACGCCTTCCAAGCCGAGTTTACATGCGTGTGCGAACATCTCACGTCCTTCGATCTCGAAGCTTTCACTGAACTGGACGTCGGTGCGATCGACGATCTTCTTTAGCTCCGCTTTCCTCTGGAACAGCGGTAGCTTCCGAAGATCACGGCCATTCAGGTAGAGCAGATCGAAGGCCACGAGCACGATCCTGGTCGACTTGCCCTTCAGTTCCTTCTGCAGCACCGAAAAATCGGTACCGTCGACCGTGGGGACGACGATCTCGCCGTCGACGATGGCGGAGCTCGCCTTGATGCGCCAGGCGTCGTGGGCAACCTTCTTGAAGCGATGGGTCCAGTCGTGACCTCGCCGGGTAAAGATCCTGGCCGCCTCGTTGGCCAAGTGTACCTGAACGCGGTAGCCGTCGAACTTGATTTCGTGAATCCATCGACTGCCGGACGGCACCTTCTCGATCGAGGTCGCCAAGGCCGGTTCGATAAAGCCGGGCAACGGTGCCTTAGTGCCGATTGTCGCCGGTTTTCGACGCTGAAACGCCACTCACCTACTCCACGCAACAGCTGATTCAAACTGACACAGTTCGAATCGTTCCGGAACCCATGAATCCTTTGCTGCGTTGCTTCATCATCAATCCATCAGGAGGAGCCGATGGCGACAGCGAAGAAGAAGACGGCGCGCGGACGCAAGCAGGACCGGGCCAAGGTGGCCGGCCGACAAAAGTATGAAGTGGGGTACGAGTCCAAGAAGACAGGGCGGTCGGCGTCGGCGGTCAAAAAGGCAGTCAAGAAAGTCGGCAACAGCCGGAAGCGCGTCGAGAAGCGTCTGGGGCGCTAGTCGCCTTCGCTGATCTTGATTGTCCAGCCGGTCTCCTAAACCTCGGGCGGGCATTCGGGGCAGGTGTCGCCTATCGAATCCAGAGCCTCGGTGACCGCCTCGGCGGCCGCTTCGGGCGAAAGACCCGGCGGCGGATCCTGGCGGGCGATCTCGAACGCGCGCTTCCGGGCGTGCGGATCTGCGCGGTCCTGCATCCAGCCGTGGTACTCGCACTCGCGGATCGCGCCTGCCTCCTGCAGCACCGCTATCGCCCAGCCGCGCACCGTGCGGATCGCCGTCCGCTTCTCCTTGGTCATCAGCATCGAGATCGCTCCTGCGCGAGGGGCGAATCCTTGCAGCCCTCAAGTCGTTCCGGCTGCTAACACAGGGCAGGGATTCCAAATCGTCAGGACAGGTGCTTTTCCACGTGTTCCGCCGCCCTGTGCAAAAGCCGCCTACGCAGCGACCTTGTCTTCCTTGTCTTCGCCACGCATGACGATCTTCAGCGCATCATCGGACAAAGGGCGCTGAAGCGCCTTCGCCTCATCCCAGGGAGCGCGCATCCAGACGTCACGCTCCTCCTCAGTGGTCAGAATTACCGGCATGGCCTTCGGATGGATTGGCTCGACGACGGCATTCGGCGATGTTGTGAGAAACCCGTAAACAAGGTGAGGGCCCGGGATTGGCTTCGACTTGGTGCCGCGGTCGCCCTTGAACTCGGTCCAGATGCCGGCGAAGCAAAAGAGCGGCCGGCTTTCCTCGAGCGCGAACCAGACGACCTCCTTCTTCTTTGTCTCAGGATTTGGCTCGGGGGCGTACTCGGCGAAGCTGTTCGCCGGCACGAGGCAGCGGCTCTCCGGCTTCAGCCAGCCGCGCCAATGCGGCGACGACGTATTGCGGATGTTGGTGACCGGCGGCCCGCCGGTCTTGGGTGGGGGCGGCATGCCCCAGCGCATCAGCACCATCTCTTCGGCATCACCGACATTGCGGATCACCGGTGCCGGATAGTCCGGAAACACACCGGGCATCGGCGCCAGATTGCCGACATAACGGTTCATGCGTCTGAACAGACCGGCGATCGCGGCCTGGTTAGTTGTGATCGAATAGAGATTGCACATTCAGCCTTCGCTCTCGGTCATCCATCAATTCAATCAACCATGTCGGTGCCTGATCCTTTACGAAGGAATACTAGTCCGGATCGTTCATCGCCAGCTCACCGCGCGCCGACTACCCCGTGTAGGTCCGAAAGTGTCCACGCGTGTAGGCGTGCGAGACGGCCTTTTTCAGCTCCGAGATCTCGGTTTCCAGGAAATTGTTCGCGACGATCAACGCGCGAATATCGCCGTCGCAAATGGCGATCGCCTGCTCGACGGCCGCGTCCAGCCCCTCGTCGTGTTCGTTCGGCTTCGAGACCGATGACATGGCGTTGTTCCAGGGTTGACCGTCGATGAAGTATGTTCTTATTTTGTTCTAATGGAGTCAAGCCGCCGTTTCAAGCCGCCCTGGACGTTGGTCCGGGAAAATTCCGAGTGCTACGTCGTTAGGGATGCGAACGGCGTAACGCTGGCGTGGCCTTATTGCCGCGATGATGCGCAGTGCTACAGCTTCGGCGTTAGCAAGCTCTCCTCGGACGAGGCACGCCGGATCGGCAAGGCAATCGCGCGCATTCCCGAGTTCCTGATGCCACGCCAAGGCTTCTATCCGCGTGGGGGCGGGGCCCGCTGGCGCGCCGACCGGCCGTATCATGTGGCCTTGGAAGACCGTTACATGCGCGAGCACTGGGATGAGATCTACGCGCTTTGCCGACTGAACAGCCTGCCCTTCAACGCAACGGGTGAAGTCATAAAGAGCGACGGCGTTTGGAGGGTCTATGAGTTTACCTGGCAGATGGATGCGATCCTGTTCTGGGACCGCTTCCAGGGCCGCTGGCTGCGCGGCACGGAGTTTCATTATCCCGAGCGGCCAGAGAATCTGCCGTCCCTGAGGCCACTTGAGAACTGGCCGAAATCCAATCCCCGCGATCTGCGGTAATCGCTGGTACCCACGCCATGAACAAACGCCGAGACCTTATATTGATTCTCCTGCTGTTATCGAGCGCGGCGCTGGCCGACGACTTTGTCGGTCAGGCCAGCGTCATTGATGGCGACACGCTGGAGGTTCATGGAATGCGGATCCGCCTTTGGGCCGTGGATGCTCCGGAAAGCACTCAGCTATGTCGCGGTGAGGACAGTGCACAGTACCGCTGTGGTTCGAAGGCTGCGAACGACCTCGACGCTTACATTGCCCGGCGCCCCCGTCAATTGCGTTCCTCTCAGTCTCGACCGGTATGGCCGCACGGTCGCGACCTGTTCCGTCGCGGGCAGGGATCTTGCGGAATGGCTTGTGCGCAACGGTCTCGCGCTGGATTGGCCCCAATACTCGAAGGGCAGATATCACGAAGCTCAGCGCGAGGCTGAGCGCGCCGGACTAGGACTCTGGAAGGGCAGCTACATCGAGCCGTGGCTCTATCGTGCATGCATCCGCGCGGGCGGAAAGCCGTCCGACTGTTCGGACGATGCAAGTGCCCATCCTTGATGGACTCCACTGCGGGGCATCAATCCACAACGTGCGATGGTCTATCACCACCCTCACGCAGGTGGGCGCTAGCGTGGTTTGGGCGACTCACGCTAACCCTCATCCAATCACCTCACTGCACAATGGGAATGAAATGGTTGCAGCCAACCGTGAAATGCCGGCCTCTGGTTACGCGCTTGAAGTGGACGGCCGACTCAAAGCCGAATTTGCGACCAAAGACGGCGCCAAGGCCGGTGGAGAAGAACTAAAGAAGCGTTTTCCCATGCTTCAGATCAGGATCTATGACACGCAGACGAATGCGCGCGAGGAAATTTAGATCCTCAGACTCAGGTCCCAATGGCTTTCTGCCGCTTGGGCGCGTGCGGCTTTCGCCGCATCGGGCTCTCGTGAACCGAGCCGCTTCGCGTCTCGGCCATAGGCTTCGATCCCTCGCGCAACATAATGAGTCGCTCGCCGGAGGCACTCGCTCGCGGGCCCCGCCGTCATTGCATGCCGGCGTCGCTATCACTGTCCCGCGTTCGGGTGCCTTCTTAACCGGTCTCGCGACTGCACTCGGTCCCGGGTCCCGCCGCTACGCGTCGGCGCTATGCTGACCCTCCTGCGGGTGCCTCTTTTGATTCTCTCACTCTTGCCTCTTGTTTTCACCTCTGCCGGGCTGCGCAGCAATCTCACGGTTGAGATCTAAGGGGCGCTGCCCCTCGCGCGCGCCAGGGTAAAGCGCCGGCTGACGCCGGCGCCGCCCCGAGCGGTCTCCCCGGTCTTCCGCGCTTTCTCTGATCCCTCACTCTTCCGAACGACTGGCATGCGCCCGTGCAGACCCGCTCTTACGAGCGGCCCTTTCGGGCGGGTGATCCCCCTCCGCTCGGTTCGCCCTGGCACTTGCTACCCCGGTCTCGCCGACGGGCAGGGGCGCAGGCGCGGAGTGCGCCCTGCACCCATGAAAGCATAGGGAGATTGATCATGTCGGCCAAGCACGTTGAAACCATCCCCGAGAGCGGGACGGAGATGTTCATTCCGCTTAACAAGCTCAAGAAGTCGCCGAAGAACGCGCGCAAGACACCGCACAGTGAAGCGGCGATCGAGGCGTACGCGGCCAGCATCGCCGCCAAAGGTATTCTGCAAAATCTGGTGGTCGAGCCGGAGTTGGACGGAGAAGGGGCGGCCACGGGATTCTACTTCGTGACCATCGGCGAAGGCAGGCGGCTGGCGCAGCTTCTGCGGGTGAAGCGGAAGGAGATCAAGAAGACCGAGCCCATTCGCTGCATCATCGACACCGCGAACGACCCGCACGAAATCAGCCTGGACGAGAACGTCACCCGGGAAAACATGCATCCTGCCGATCAATTCGAGGCCTTCAAGAAGCTGGCGGAAGAACGGGGCTTCGGCGCGGAGGAAATCGCCGCCCGCTTCGGTGTGACGCCGCATGTGGTGCGTCAACGCCTGCGGCTGGGCGCGGTCTCCCCGAAACTGATGCAGGTTTATCGCGATGGCGAGCTGACCCTTGAACAGTTGATGGCCTTTGCCATCACTGATGATCATGCCCGGCAGGAAGGCGTGTATGAGCGGCTATCTTATAACCGTGATGCCAGCACCATCCGTCGCATGCTCACCGAAACGCACGTGGCCGCAACCGACCGCCGTGCGCGGTTTGTCGGGATCGAGGCCTACACGGAAGCGGGCGGCTCGATCCTTCGTGATCTCTTCACCGAAGATCGCGGCGGCTATCTGGAAGACGTGGCGCTGCTCGATCTGCTGGTGACCGCAAAGCTCGGCCGCGAAGCCGATGCCGTGCGGGCGTCTGAAGGTTGGAAATGGACGGAAGCCCATCTTGATTTCCCGCACGCCCACGGCATGCGGCGGACTTATCCGCATCCGGTCGAGCTTTCGACGGAAGATCAGGCCGCTCTTACTACGGCACAGACGGCATTCGACCGGCTATCGGAAGAGCATCAGGCGGCTGAGGAACTTGGTGACGACGTGGACGCTCGGTTCGGTGAGCTTGAGGCCGAAATCGAGCGGCTGGAAGCGAAGCGGCAGGCCTATGATCCTGACGACATCGCGCGCGGTGGCGCTTTCGTGATCCTCAATCACGACGGCACCATTCGGATCGAGCGCGGGTTCATCCGCCCGGCAGACGAGAAGCCCCAAGCCGAAACCGAGGAGGGGAGCGACGCGCAGGCGCCGAACGAGTGCGGCGAGACAGATGGCCACGCGGCGCAAGGTGATAATGGAGAAGAAGTCGTTGCCGAGGAAGAGGACGACGACCGACCTCTATCTGACGTTCTTGTTCGGGACCTCACCGCACATCGCACCTTGGGACTGCGCCTCAATTTGAGCGAACAGCCTGAAACCGCAATCGTGGGCGTCACGCATGCGCTTGCGGCGCAAATCTTCTATCTCGGTGCGGATGCGCATGTCGTCGGCATCCAGCCGGTCAAGACCGATTTGGCTGGGCATGCGGATGGCATCGAGGATACACCGGCCGGCAAGGCTTGGGCGGATCGTCACGCCAATTGGGCAAGGCAGATGCCCCGGGACGTCGCTGGCCTTTGGGCTTTCGTGGCCGAACTCGACCACGATAGCCGCATGACCCTGTTCGCGCATTGCGCCGCATTGACCGTCAATGCGGTGAAACTGCCATGGGAGCGGCGGCCGCGAGCGCTGGCAACAGCGGATCGGCTCGCGGAAGCCGTGTCCCTCGACATGACCGGCTATTGGCGGCCGACGGTGCGCAGCTATCTTGGCCGCGTCACCAAAGCGCGCATTCTCGAGGCGGTTTGCGAAGGTGTGAGCGGCGAGGCGGCCGAACGAATGGTGGATATGAAGAAGGCCGACATGGCAGAAGCCGCCGAACAGTTACTGGCGGCGACCGACTGGCTGCCCTCGCTGCTGAGAACGGCCAGGCCGGAGGATCGGACGGCTGTCCCAAGCGAGGCGCAAGGCGGCGATGAATATTCGCAGGCCGCAGAATGAGGCTTAAGCCGGGGCCGCGCGAGCGGCCCCGGTTCCAAAATTTCGGCCGCGCGCCTGACCGGCGCGCGGCCGATTTTTGCGTTCAGCGGCGACCGCTGAATGGAAGCCCCGCCACGAGCGAGACCTCGATCACTTTGATCGACGCCGCCTGCGGCAGCCATGTGGACCGCTATGTGGTGCTCGCCTATCAACAGCAAGCGATGAGGCCGGACGCTTTGTCGTCTGCAGACTGGAGTATTGCAAGCGCTGCCTGGCGGATCGCTCCAGCAGCACCTTCGTCCTGGCACGCAGGAATGCGACGAGGGGCGCTAGCGTTTGCCAGAATGCGTCTTTCTTGCCGTTGATGCGCTGATGTCAGCATGTGTCCGATCGATCCAGTCCCGTCCCTGTGCTGCGTCGGTGTCGGCCGCCATGGTGGTCTCCGTCAGTTCGTTCATGGCGCGTCCAACGCAACCTCGAATGGGCTGATCAGGCCCGAGGGCCGGCAAGAGCCTCGATCGCCTTCCCGCAACGGCTGCGCCTGCTTTTTTCCCCTGCCGCGAAGGGGCGGCATTCCTCGCGGAAGACAAAAAAGCAGGCTTGTCGCCGTCCTCCGCTGACGCTGCGGGCCTGAAGGCTGCGGGCCGATCGCTCCCCGGGCCAAGGATCGCCATCGAGGCTGCGATAGGCGCGGCCCGAGCAACAAACGGAGACCACCATGGCTACCATCGGCACCTTCACCGCCTCAGACAACGGCTACGTCGGCTCGATCAAGACGCTGACGCTGAACATCAAGGCGAGGTTCGCCGCATCCGAGAAGGACAACGACAAGGCGCCCGACTACCGCATTTTCAACGGTGTGACCGAGTTCGGCGCGGCCTGGAAGAAGACCGCCCGCGACAGCGACCGCGAATACCTCTCGGTCAAGCTCGACGACCCGAGCTTCCCGGCCCCGATCTACGCCTCGCTGGTGAAGGTCGAAGGCGACGAGGGCTTCACCCTGATCTGGTCCCGCCGCAACGGCGACTGATCCCTCGGGATCATCGGCCCCGCCTCTCCGGAGGCGGAGCTTTTTTGCATTTCTTGCGCCGCTTTGCAGGAGGAAGAGCATTTTTTCTTTGAAGAGATTGCTAAGGGCTCCGCCCTCGCGCGGGCAAGGGTGAAGCACGATTCCGTGCCGGCCGGAGCGGTATCCCCGGTCTTCCGCGCGAAGAATCTTCATGACGACGATGTCGTCAAGCGCGTGCAGACGCGCGCTGTTAGCGCGCCCTTGTCAGGCGGGTGATCCCCCTCCGCTCCGGCCGCCCTTGCCCTTGCTACCCCAGGTCTCGCCGACGGGCAGGGTTGCAGCGCAGCGCTGCGCTTCAACCTCAGCCCATAGGAGAACGACCATGAACATGATGACCTTGTCCCAAAGCGAACAGCCTGCTTCCGGCGGTTTCCGCGTGGATATATCGCGCGGCCAGCGGATCGGCCGCGTGTCGTCCGAGTGGTTTGCGCGACCGGATGACGAGCGGTATCTGAACCTGCCGGACCTTTATGAAGCGGTGCGAGGCCGGGCCGAGCGCGCACATGCGCGAACGGTAGAAAGCCGGACCATCCGGGTGGAGGCGAGCCGGGACAATGCCGAGCGGCTGGCCCTGACGGTGCCGGGACGTGACGAGCCGGTGGCGCCGACCCATTGGAGCTTTGGCCAGTTGTGCACGTTGGTCGGCGCGCCGACCTCCTATCTGCGGCAGCTTCCCGCGGCCCTATCGGCCATCAACCTGCAACACGGCTTGCTGTCGCAACGCGCCGAGCTCGTGAAGACATTGGAGACCAACAACGGACGCGTTGAGCTCCGTGCTGTTACCGGGCCGGACTATGGCCGCATCTGGGATCATGAACTGGTCGCGGCGGTCATGAAGATCGCGGGCAATGGCACCGGTGACACGCGCTGGAAGGTGCCGGGCGTGATGGACTGGGCGACGATGACACACAATCCATTTGTGGACGTAACCAAGGACACGACCACGCTCTACGCCAGTGACCGGGATGTGTTTCTGTTTCTAGTCGACGATACTAACCCTATCGAAGCGGGGCGCCTAGCGGACGGGTCGCCGGATTTGTATTTCCGGGGATTTTACTGCTGGAATAGTGAAGTCGGCAGCAAGACGCTCGGCATTGCCAGCTTCTACCTCCGCGCTGTCTGCATGAACCGCAATCTGTGGGGCGTGGAGAATTTTGAGGAGATCACTCTCCGGCATTCGAAATTCGCCGCACAGCGGTTCGCGCATGAAGCCGCGCCCGCATTGACAAGCTTTGCCAATTCCTCGCCCGCGCCGTTTATCGCCGGCATCAAGGCGGCTCGGGAGCGGATCGTCGCCCGCACGGACGATGACCGAGAGAGCTTTCTTCGCAGAGGCGGGTTTTCCAAGTCCGAGACCGCGAAGATCATCGAAACCGTTCTAGGTGAGGAAAACCGCAAGCCGGAAAGCATCTTTGATTTCGTGCAGGGCATTACCGCATTTGCTCGCGGCAAGGCTCATCAGGACACGCGCCTCGAACTGGAAGGCAAAGCCAAGCGCCTGATGGAGCGTGCAATCTGACACTGTGAGCCGCGCAATCGGGAACGGTTGCGCGGTCTCGCTTCCAGCCCAACGCATCGCCGCCGATCCGGCAAGCCGGATCGGCGGCGATGACGCGTATCCGCGTTCTGCGCTCGCCGGGCCTCCGGCCCGGCTCGCGAAGATCAGGATCGAACCTTGGGCACTTTCTCCTCAAGCAGATCTGCAGGTCGGACGTCCAAAGCTTGGGCAATCTGCCAGATTGTGAGCAATGTCGCGTTTTGCAGCCCTCGTTCCATGCTGCTCACGAAGGCCCGATCGACGCCCATGCGTTCCGCCACGGCCTCTTGGCTCAAGCCAAGGGCCAGTCTAAATCGACGCGCGTTCGCTCCAAAGACCTTGCGAATATCCATCCGCAGGATAGGAAGCAATCGCGTATTTTGGCGCTACGTGTTATAATACGCGGAGCTTGGATGTGCGGGTCAGGGACGGAGCTTCGATTGCCGGAAATATGGAGAATGCTGCGGCTTCTTGTACGGTCGCCCGTGCGGGTGGCATGCCGTATGCTACGAGAGGGAACTGTTTCGAGCCGACAAGGCTCACGCCTCGCGATTAAATTTTCGATCCCGCGGATATTGAGCTCTGATGTCGAACCCGCAGCTAGACCCTGACGTCGCGGATGTCGCGCCGAATGAGCCGGCGCTGACGGCCTACGACGAACAGCATGTCGTCACGTACATTCGCCTTCTGCAGGCGGAGGGTGAGGGGGCGGACTGGCGAGAAGTCGCTCGAGTGGTCCTGCATATCGATCCGGAGCGAGAGCCGGACCGTGCACGCAACGCATACCAGAGTCATCTTGCGCGCGCCAAATGGGTGACCGAGCAGGGGCGCCTTTTGCGCGGCGCCGGCTCAAAATAGAAGAGAATCGCCGACTGGCGACTTGCAGGCAGAACTATTTTCTTTCGCTAACCGGTGGTCATTCTCATGCACCACGTGGTGCCAAACTAGGGGCTTCCTACAACCGTCTCGTTCATAATTATTGCGCCGCAATCCTTGTTAGCTGCGTGCAATGGGGGGCGGAAGCAATGCCTGAATTCGACTGGCGATCGCCGGATTCGTTTAAGAGCCTAGA
This sequence comes from Bradyrhizobium sp. Arg237L, assembly GCF_029990105.1. Classification (NCBI taxonomy): domain Bacteria; kingdom Pseudomonadati; phylum Pseudomonadota; class Alphaproteobacteria; order Hyphomicrobiales; family Nitrobacteraceae; genus Bradyrhizobium; species Bradyrhizobium sp. Arg237L. The sequence goes on from NZ_JAQMIL010000003.1 coordinate 102,919, forward strand.
GAACGCTGAGATCACTCACATCGCCTGGGAAGGCCTTCGTATGAACGTGGACTACCAACGCGATTACGCAACAATGATTGCGGACAGCCCCAATGGCGAAGTGACCGAGGAATTCAGGAGGAGGTGGGGCATCTGCTTTCGCCCATGACCCGCAAAAATCATCCAAAGAGCAGGCTATCTTTTGGACACCTGAGGTTCTAGCGTCCGTTGTCCCGGTGACAACCGTGCCGGCTGCTTCTCACAAATCAGCGCCTCAGCCACTGCTCGACTTTACTGCCGGACAGGTGTGCCGCGCTGCCGACGGGTGGCACGCGGTGCTGCACATCGGCTCGGCGGAGCATCGCATCTGGTCGAAACAGCCGCTGACCGCAGGCGCTCACTATGCAGCCGAGTTGCCGCTCGACCGCGATTTCGAAGCACACGCGCACGCCGCCACGCGGCTGTGGCGCGCGATGAATGGACGCGCGCCAGGGCCCGCCTTTCATCGCTTGTCTAAGCAGCGGCGCGAACGACTATGCGCGGGTCTTCGCGCAGTCGCTGCGTACTTCGCCGGCGCGACCTACCGCAGCATCGCAGAGACTTTGTTCGGCGGAAGGCGCATACCCGATCGTGCCTGGAAAACACACGATCTGCGCAGCAGAATCATCCGCCTCGTGCAAAGCGGCCTCGCGCTGGTGCGCGGAGGCTATCGCAAACTTCTGCGGCCCGAGCGCAGGGACGAGTAGCACCCTCCCAAGGGGTGCCGAAAATCGACCCCCCAATATTCGGCATCCCCCTCCGAGAACTTGCTTCTCCATGATGACCGCACACACGCCGACGCCGCCATCCGCGGTGCGCTATCATCCTGGAGTTCTCAAATGCCCGATCCGATGGCCGGTCTACCCCCGCGCTTCCTGCGTACACCGGAAGCCGCGCGCTATCTTGGCCTTTCCGGTCGCACGCTGGAGAAGCACCGCACATACGGTACCGGACCGACGTATCGGAAGATTGGCGGACGTGTCGTCTACGCCGTAGATGACCTGAAAGCATGGGCCGACCTCGGCGCCAAGACGTCGACGTCCGACCCCGGGAAGGGGACGGTGCTGCCGGCCAAGAAGCACCCAACGCTGCGCCCTTATGCGGGCCAGGAACGTCGCTGATCACCGCGGAAGGACAGTGATCATGCGGCGCAGAGACCGTTCTGAGCGCGATCAGCTTGAGCTTTTTAGGGCGCTGCCCGGCGATCTCGCGCTCCGCGACGCGCAGGATCTCATGGCTTATCCGTTCTTCTCGCTCGCAAAAACGAAGCGGATTGTGCCGATCGATTTCCATGCCGGTGCGATCGCAATTCGTGTTGAAGCCGTGCCGGAGCACGGCATGGCCACCATCTGGGATGCAGACGTTCTGATCTGGGCTGCGTCTCAGGTCGTCGAAGCACGGGACGCCGGTTTGAAGACGTCGCGCCTCATGGCTGCAACGCCTTACGAGATTCTAACGTTCGTCGGCCGCGGCACCAGCGCGCGCGATTATGACCGGCTGAAGGCTGGTCTCGACAGACTTCAGTCAACAACCGTGCTGACGTCGATCCGACAGGCGACAGAACGGCGACGGCATCGCTTCTCCTGGATCAACGAGTGGAAGGAGACGTCCGATGCAAATGGTCGCCCATTTGGACTCGAATTGATCCTGCCTGATTGGTTCTATGCCGGCGTCATCGATGATGCGCTCGTGCTGACGATCGACCGCGCCTATTTCGAGCTGACGGGCGGCCTTGAGCGGTGGCTCTACCGGCTCGTGCGCAAGCACGGTGGACGCCAGGATGGCGGCTGGAGTTTTGACCTTGTGCACCTCCATGCCAAGTCCGGCATCCTCTCGCCGCTCAAGCACTTCGCTTACGATGTGCGTCAGATCGTCCAGCGCCAGACATTGCCCGGCTATCAGCTCGTGCTCACGCGCGATCCGAATGGCACCGAGCGACTGAACTTCGCGCCTACGCCTGTTGATCCCTTTACGGCACGCCTGCGCCGGCGCGATCTCATTCCAAATTCGGAGGACAACCTGTGAATCAGCTCGTGCTATCGGGGACCGCAACCCTCGTGCTATCGGGGACCGGATCCTCGTGCTATCGGGGACCGGAATCGGGCTTAAGAGCTTGTTTTTTCGCGCTTTCCAGCCGCTCTAACTTTACTAACCAGAAATCCTTCGGATTTTTTCTAACGGACCAGGCCGCAAGCCGCATCGGAGGCGATTGGCAACGGCGGGCCGTTAGCCCTGCTTGCGTTTGCAAGCCGCACACGCTCTTCACCGACCCCAAAGCTCACGGCTCCCAGTTCGAGCTTCAGGGAGCGGCGGCATGAGCGATCTTACTGAAGTAGAAGTGCTGTGGCTCGAGAAGCGCATCGAAAACCGCATTCGGTTCGGTCGTATCGTCAAGGAACGGAAGCTTGATCGCCACCGGCGTGTCCTGTCATTCGCGCCCGGCAGCGTCTTTGCCTTCGTCCGTTGGACCTCGAACGACTTTGGGACGATCATTTCGCGGATCGACATCCTGCGCGCGGTCGCGCCGGGACAGCGCTGCTCGACCGTTCCTTATGTGACACCCGGCGGCGAGATTCTGCTGCGCCTGTCAGGTTGGCCGAAGGTCGAGCGCGTGCTGCAGATGACCGATGCCGTTGAGGCGCTCGGCATCGATCCCGCCGATGTCGCGCCTGATCATTGGCATCACGTTCATAATCGTCTGTCCGTCAACGAAAACCCGCGTCCGTATACGAAAGCGCGCCACCAGGCCTGGCTTCACCGTCAGAGGATAATGCGATGACGGGCCGCATGAAGACGCTGACCGCGACGTTTGGGGCGGCTGCTGCGCTCGTCGCGACAGTCGCTCTGGAGCCGCTTCCGCTCTACATTTGGAATGTATCGGCGAGCGTGCCAATCGGTCTCTATCGCTTACGACCGACGGAGAGCTTCCATGTCACCGAGCTGGTCGCCGTTCAGCCGCCCGAGCCGCTTGCGACCTTCCTCGATTTGAACGGCTATCTGCCAGTCGGCGTTCCGATGCTCAAGCGGATCTTGGCGCTGCCAGGGCAGACGGTCTGCAGAAGCGGGCTCACAATTTCGGTCGACGACATTGCAATGGGCGAAGCGCGGGATCGCGACGGACGCGGCCGGCCGCTGCCGAAGTGGCAGGGCTGCCGCGTCGTCGGAGACGGCGAGCTCTTTGTCATGAACTGGCAGTCTGACGACTCCCTTGATGGCCGATATTTTGGATTCTTGCCGGCGTCGGCGGTGATCGGCCGTGCGCTGCCCGTGTGGACGTGGGAGGAGTGATCGTGCGTGTTCCACGTTCTTACCCCGCCATTTCTCTGTTCGATCAATTGCGGGATCATTCCTCCGTCCCGATCAATGTCTGCAAGGCCGACGCGCGCCGCGGCAGTCCAGGGCGGCCGCATGGCCGGCGCGAAGCGGCTTTACCCTGGACGGGCGCGAGCACGACGGCATGCTTGGCTCGGTCGGGCGTGCGTGTTTGGGCTGTCGTGTCGCTGCTGTTTATTTTCGCTGCGTCGGACAGTGGTGCTCTAGCGGAGAGCGGATCAGCGTCGATTCAAGCGGTTGCTCGGGCAAGCAACCCGTTTTCTGCTTTCGTCGACGAAGCCTCAAAGCGCTTTGCAATTCCGATGAGCTGGATCGGTTCGGTCATCAGCATCGAAAGCGCTGGAGACGGGCACGCCAAGTCACCCAAGGGCGCAATGGGACTGATGCAGATCATGCCGGCGACCTGGGCGGAACTGCGCCAACGCTATGATTTAGGGAACGATCCGTACGATCCGCGTGACAACATTCTGGCCGGCACGGCGTATCTCCGTGAATTGCTCGACCGCTACGGTTCACCTGGCCTGTTTGCGGCGTACAACGCGGGACCAACTCGCTACGAAGAGTATCTCGCGGGCCATTTCTTGCCCGATGAGACGCGATCCTATGTGACCAAGCTTGCAAGCCTGTTCGGCATCGAACTGCTGCCGACGTGGATCGCCGGCCGGCAGTCGTCGGCAGCGGCCACGTCGTTCGTTGTCCGATCCGATCTCATGCAAAGAGGCCGTCGACCGTCGACGTTCGTCGCTTCGACCGACGCCACGACTGCAGTCTCGTCGCGAAACATTTCGCACATGATCCCTAAGTCGACTGGGGTCTTTGCCGCTCGATCAGCTTCGGGAGCATCGCAATGACCAGGCGCGCGGGCTAGCAAACAATGGCGTGCTTCAGCGGGGAATTGGCGGGAGAACTTGGACAGGGGGTAAACTCGACAACTCGACGGTATGCGTCCGGATCCTGCACATGAGCTCAGGCCTTGACAGGATGCTGAGCGTTCCAAGCCCACGGCAGCAGTTCGTCGAGACGGTTGATCGGATGTCCGCCGACCATTCGCTGCAGCACGTCACGCAGGTATGCGTAAGGCTCGACGTCATTGAGCTTGCACGTCTCGATCAGCGAACAGATAATTGCCCATCGTTCTCCGCCGCCGTCGCTACCGGCAAAGAGGTGGTTCTTGCGGCCGAGCGCCACAGGTCGGATCGCTCGCTCGACGGGGTTCGTGTCGAGTTCTATGCGGCCGTCATGGAGGAAGCGGGTCAATCCATCCCAGCGCGACAGAGCATACCGGATCGCTTCGGCGAGATTGCCGCGGCCGGGCAGTTGCGGGAGCTGCACCTCGAGCCAAAGGCGAAGGCTGTCAATGATCGGCTTGGCGAGTGCGCGCCGCGTGGCCAGTCGAAGCGCCGGCGATTGACCACGCACCTGCGCTTCGACAGCATAGAGGCTGGCGATGCGGCGCAGGGCCTCGTGCGCGACGGGCGTGTCCTCGGCTTGCGCAACCTCGTAGAACTTGCGCCTGGTGTGCGCCCAACATGCGGCGAGAGTGATGTTGCCGGCGTCGGTCAGCCGCTCGAATCCCGCGTAACCGTCGACGTGCAGAACGCCCTTGAAGTGCGTCAGATGCGCCGCCGGGCGCTCCGCTTTCCGGTCGGGCGCGAACACATAAACCGCAGCCGGCGGCTCAGGCCCAGCCCAGCTCCGTTGATCGCGGGCATACACCCACAGCCGTCCGGTTTTGGTGCGGCCTCGGCCCGGATCGAGCACAGGGATTGGAGTGTCGTCGGCAAACAGGTGATCCGACGCGAACATGTGCTCGCACAGCCGATCGTGCAGGGCCTCAAACCACCAGCACGCGCCGCCGACCCATCCGGCCAATGTCGAGCGCTCAAGTTCGACGCCATGACGCGCAAAAATCTGCGCCTGCCGATAGAGCGGTGTGTGGTCGCAATATTTGCTGACCAGCACCTGCGCGAGCATGGCTGGCGTGGCCAAACCGCCGGCGATCGGTCGCTCGGGCGCCGGGGCCTGGGTGATCGTTCCGCAGCTGCGGCAGGCATATTTTGGGCGGCGGACGCGCACCACGCGCAACTGTGCTGGCACCCAGTCCAGCATCTCGCTGACGCTCTCACCGATCGCATGCAGCGCGGCGCCGCAGCACGCACATCTCTCACTATCGACGTTAAGCACGACCTCTTCTCGAGGCAGATGATCCGGCAGCGGCTTGCGCTTCGGCTGCAGTTTCTGCGTCGGCGAAAACGCCTCCAGCGAGGCGTGATCTACCTCGACGGCCGACAAATCGATGTCCAAATCTTCGAGTCCAAGGGCGAGTTGATCGGCGTCGAGACGCTCGGAACGACGCCCAAATTGTGCGCGCTGAAGCTGTTTGATGATCGCCTGGAGACGTTGGATCTCGCTGTTTCTATGCGCGATAACCGAGGCAATGTCGCGCACCAGGCGATGCAGAAGCGCAGTATCCGACGGCAGATTGTCGAGGTCGAGCTGCATGACCGATTCTACTCGACCACGCTGATTCGAAGAAGCAACTTCGCTATATTCTATGCGGGTTTTTGCGATTCAACCCGCAATGACTGGGCGCCATCGACGCTCCGGCGTGCGCCAATCGATGCCTTCGATCAGCATGGCAAGCTGTGCCGGCGACAGCGTCACGGTGCCGCCAGGATCGCTCATTCTCGGCCAGATGAAGCCGCCTTGGTCGAGCCGCTTGCTGAACAGGCAAAGCCCGTTGCCGTCCCAGAACAGGATCTTCAGCGTGCTTGCCTTCTTGCCTCTGAAGGCAAACAGGTGGCCGGAGAATGGATCCTTCTTGAGGTGTTCCTGAACGAGCGCGGCGAGGCCATCCAGGCCCTTGCGCATGTCGGTATACCCCAAGGCAAGATGCACTTTTACGCCGGCCGGCACGATCATCATCGCGCTGTCTCCCGCTCAGTGATCTGGCGACGGACCGCATCCGGATCGCTGCCGATCGGCGCGAAGACGCGGCGGCCATCATGCAATTTGACAACCGTCATGCCGTCAGGCGGCTGCAACAGATCGTGCAGAACAACCGGTGTCGATGACCTCGCGGCTCCTGCATCGGCCACCGCGACTGGCGCCAACTTGGCGCGCTTGCCCTTGCCGAACCCAAGCTCCGCTCGCCAGCGGAACAACATGCTAGTGACGATACCGTGCCTTCGTGCCGTCGATGATACGGTCTCCCCAGGTCGTTCGGTCTCCAGCACGATGGCGAGCTTTTCCTCGTCGGTGAAGCTGCGGCGGCTCTGCTTCTCAGGTGTTGGAGGATCGTCATTCGGCGTCGCTGTCAAGCGGCATTCAGCCGCGCCATCCTTAGCACTAGTCTTAGCAGTAGTGCTTAACAGTGGGCGGGCACTCGGATGAAGGTGCGTCCGCCAGTCGATTTCAACCTCATTGGCGTCGATCAAATCGCGCCATCGTCTCAAGCTGTGCTGCGATATGCCATGTGCTCGGGCATAGGCTTGCATGCTCAGACCGCACCACTTCATGGCTTCAACGTGCATCGCCCAGAACGCTTGCACGGCTCTGCAGCGGAGGTCCTTCGACACTGGGGCCCGCTTCTTCCGGAGCCGCTCCCGACGTTCCTCGCGACGCAATTCCGCACGTATTTTCAACGTCTCGGCGTCAACCAGGTGCCGCAGCCAACGATCGAATGTGCCGCCACTGAGACGATGCTGACGACAATATTTGCGCTTGCTGAGACCGCTTCGCCGCCACGCTTCAACGTGTACCGACCAAAAGGAGCGACGCGCTTCGTTCTTGAAATATTCCGTACCCACCGGAGATCCTCCAATGCAGCAAGGAACCCGATATGGAACGACAACGTACTCTCGGAAAGTCGTGCAGGATTCGAACGCTTACACTCGACGGTAGGACGGCGAGATAAAAGGGGCTCGCCGGTCGAACCGCAAACCATTGACATGGCTTGGGTTCTGGCGTGCCAGTCGGTCGGGCGCGTGCCGCGCCGTGATATTTTAACAAATGCAATCATAGGCATTCTCGGCACCGTGTGCGCTTTTCATCGCTCGGAGGGCCTGCTGTGAGCGTGCGCGACAGCGACCTGCGTATTCGCCCTGGGCGCATTCGCACTACTCGAGCGCCGAAGCCCAACAGCTTCATCAACCAGGTGCTGCGCGCGGCGAAGAAAGCCGGACAAACCTCGGGTCAGACCGGCACCGGCAGGCGTTCGGCGGCCCATGGGCGCTCGACGTTTGGCCGCGGCCGGCTGTCCTTTAGCCGCGCCAGATTGTTCAGCCCGACGCGGCGCGTTGTGGTGAAGGCGCGCGTGGTTCGTCATAAAGGGCGAGCCTTCCGTTCGGCGCCACTGACCGCTCACCTCTCATATCTGAAGCGCGACGGCGTGACCCGGAGTGGTGAGCGTGCCGAGATGTTCGATGAGGGCAGCGACCGCGCCGATAGCGCGGCTTTCGCAGAACGGTGCGAGGGCGACCGGCATCATTTCCGGTTCATCGTCTCTCCCGAGGATGCCGGCGACATGACGGACCTCAGGGCTTTCACCCGCGACCTCGCCAGGCAGATGGAGACGGATATCGGTACGCGGCTCGATTGGGTGGCTGTCGATCATTGGAATACCGACAACCCGCACGTCCATCTTCTCGTTCGGGGAGTAGACGAGGAAGGGGCGGATCTCGTGATCTCCCGCGACTACATCAGCCAAGGCCTGCGATCACGCGCCGAGGAGCTGGTCGCAATCGAACTGGGTCCAAAACCAGAGCACGAGATCCGCAATTCGCTGGAAAGGGAGGTCACCGCGGAACGATGGACGCGGCTCGATCGGGAGATCCGGCTGGCGGCTGACGAGACCGGCTATATCGATCTTCGCCCAGAGAACCCCGGCAAGTCCGATTCTGAGATCCGGCGCCTGATGGTCGGTCGCCTTCAGCACCTGGAGAAGATGGGCCTTGCCGCATCCGCCGCATCGGGGGAATGGATGGTCGGGCTCGAGGCCGAGCCGAGCTTGCGCGACCTTGGCATGCGCGGCGATATCATCAAGACCATGCACCGCGCCTTTACCGAGCGCGGTGAAGCGCGCGGCGTTGCCGACTTCGTTATCGAGGGTGGACTGCCGACGTCCCAGATCATCGGACGACTGGTCGACCGTGGATTGCATGACGAACTGACGGGCGAGGCCTACGCCCTGATCGACGGAACGGACGGACGTGCTCACCATGTGCGCTTCCGAGGGCTCGAGGCCTTCGAACAGGCGCCACCGGTCGGCGGCATCGTCGAAGTCCGACGCTTCGGTCAAGCCAGCGATCCGCGGCCCACCATGGTGCTCGCAACTCGTTCCGATCTCGATCTTGGTAGCCAGATCACGGCACGAGGGGCAACCTGGCTCGACCATCGGCTGGTTGAACGTGACCCCATGCCGCTTGCCATGGGTGGATTCGGTCGCGAGACGCGCGACGCGATGGAGGCCCGTACTGAGCATCTGGTTCAAGAGGGCCTGGCGCGGCGGCAGGGCCAACGCATCATCTTGCAGCGCGACCTCCTGAATACGTTGCGTCGGCGTGAACTCGACGAGGTGGCTGCAAAAGTCTCGGCCGACACTCGCCTTCCTTACCTGAAGCCTCACTCCGGGGAGCATGTGGCGGGCACGTATCGCCAGCGGCTGACGCTCGCCTCAGGACGCTTCGCCATGATCGACAATGGGCTGGGCTTCCAACTCGTGCCCTGGTCGCGCGATCTCGAAAAGAAGCTCGGCCAACACGTCAACGGCGTCGTGAAGGACGGCGGTGGCATCGAATGGGGCTTCGGTCGCAAGCGCGACCTCGGCCTTTAGCAATCTCTCCAATTCAGTTGCGGAAGGGCGTTCGCGATGTCCGGAACCAAGATTCTCTGGGGCCAAGTGATCGTTGTCGGCCTGATCGTCTTGCTGGCCATCTGGGGAGCAACCGAGTGGACGGCTTGGCGGCTCGCCTGGCAACCAGAGCTAGGGCGACCCTGGTTCGAACTGTTGGGCTTCAAGATCTATTACCCGCCTGTCTTTTTCTGGTGGTGGTTCGTCTTTGATGCCTATGCGCCGCAGGTCTTTGTCGAGGGGGCGTTCATCGCGGCGTCCGGGACCTTTGTTTCGATCGCGGTGGCGATCGGCATGTCGGTATGGCGGGCGCGTGAAGCCAAGAACGTCGAGACCTATGGTTCGGCGCGCTGGGCTGATGCGGAAGAGGTTCGAGCCGCCGGACTTCTCGGTCCGGATGGTGTGGTGCTCGGCAAACTCGACCACGACTACCTCCGCCATGACGGACCGGAGCACGTCTTGTGTTTCGCGCCCACCCGGTCCGGCAAGGGTGTCGGACTCGTCGTTCCCTCATTGTTGGCATGGCCAGATTCGGCCATCGTTCACGACATCAAGGGCGAGAACTGGCAACTGACCGCGGGCTTTCGCTCGCGGCATGGCCGCGTCCTGTTGTTCGACCCGACCAACCCAAAGTCCTCAGCTTACAATCCGCTGCTCGAGGTCCGGCGCGGCGAGTGGGAGGTGCGCGACGTCCAGAACGTTGCCGACGTCCTGGTCGATCCCGAAGGCTCCCTCGATAAGCGGAACCATTGGGAGAAGACCAGTCATTCGCTTTTGGTCGGCGCCATACTCCATGTCCTCTATGCCGAGGCAGATAAGACCTTGGCCGGCGTCGCAGCCTTCCTGTCCGATCCGAAGCGGCCGATCGAGGCGACGCTGAAGGCGATGATGACCACGCCGCACCTCAGCGAGCAGGGTTCTCACCCCGTGGTCGCCTCGACCGCGCGCGAGCTCCTGAACAAGTCCGAGAATGAGCGCTCCGGTGTCCTGTCCACCGCGATGTCGTTCCTCGGGCTCTACCGCGATCCCGTGGTGGCCCAGGTGACTTGCCGTTGCGACTGGCGGATCGCGGATCTGATCGCAGATAGCCGCCCGACGACGCTTTATCTCGTGGTGCCGCCCTCGGATATCTCACGGACCAAGCCCTTGATCCGGCTGGTGCTGAACCAGATCGGTCGTCGCCTGACCGAGGATTTGCACGCCCGCGACCGCCGACATCGAGTCCTGATGATGCTCGACGAGTTCCCTGCACTAGGGCGGCTTGATTTTTTCGAGTCCGCGCTCGCCTTCATGGCGGGATACGGCATCAAGAGTTTCTTGATCGCGCAGTCGCTGAATCAGATCGAGAAGGCCTACGGGCCCAATAACGCCATCCTCGACAATTGCCACGTCCGTGTCAGCTTCGCGACCAATGACGAGCGGACCGCGAAGCGGGTCTCCGATGCGCTCGGCACGGCGACGGAGATGAGGGCCATGAAGAACTACGCCGGGCACAGGCTGAACCCCTGGCTGGGGCACCTGATGGTCTCGCGCCAGGAGACGGCAAGGCCCCTTTTGACCCCGGGCGAGGTCATGCAGCTTCCGCCGATGGACGAGATCGCGATGGTGGCGGGCACGCCGCCGATCCGGGCCAAGAAGGTCCGCTATTACGAGGATAGGCGGTTCACCGAGCGGGTTCTGCCGCCGCCGGATCCGGCGAGCGCCGGCCGATCATCGCGAACGGACGGTTGGTCAGCGCTAGGACCATTGAAGCCGACGGCAGGTCCAACTGCCAAAGCCGCGGAGGTCGAGGAAGACACGGCGAACAGCGGCCTGCGCCGTGAGCCCGAACTCCCTGATCACGTCGCGATCGCCAAGGAGACGACCGAGCCGACGCCGGCGGAGGAATTTGCCGCCGTTCTTGACGATGACGAGGATGCGGTCCGCCAGTCGCGGCTCATACGCCAACAGATGCGCGGCGTTGCTCGTCAGGTCGCCATGGACCCGAATGACGGTATGGAGCTCTGAGGCATTATGCGCGACCGGATGAACGTCTACTTCCCGCCAGAACTGCTGAAACAGATCTCGGAGCTCGCCGATCGCAAGAAGCTTTCCCGGTCGGCGATCGTGGAAGCGGCCGTTGTTTCGTTTCTGTCACCGGATGGAGCGGACAGGCGTGAGGCAGCGTTCGCCCGTCGCCTCGATCGGCTGTCGCGCCAGATGCAAAGGCTGGAGCGCGACGTGGGCTTGACAGCCGAAAGCCTGGCGCTCTTCATTCGGTTCTGGCTGACGATCACGCCGCCACTTCCCAACGATGCGCAGGCGGCCGCGCAGGCAAAGGGGCGGGAGCGCTTTGAAGGATTTGTTGAGGCACTCGGGCGCCGCTTGCAAAAGGGGCAAAGCTTTCTGCGCGAGATTCCAGAAGATATCCGCCGTCAGGAGCCGGCCGAAGAAGCCTGATTGAACCATGTAAAACGACCGTTTCGTCGGTCCCTTCTTTTTCTTCGCTAGCCTACGACCGCAGCGATTTAGCTGAACTGGCAAAAAGCTGGACGCGCTATCGGCTCGAACGAGCTGACAGCGAGAGGGGCCGGCATGCAAATCTCAAAAGGATGGTGTGGAATCGCGCGCGTTTTTCTCCCTTTTGCTGCTGGATACTATCTTTCGTATCTGTTTCGAACGATCAATGCTTTGATCGCCAGTCATCTCAGCTCGGACACCGGGCTTGGGACTGCCGACCTCGGGTTGCTTACGTCAGTCTATTTTCTTGTTTTCGCGGCGGCTCAGATCCCCGTCGGTATGTTGTTGGACCGCTTTGGTCCGCGTGGCGTCCAAAGTGTTCTGCTCTTGCTCGCAGCATTCGGCGCCGGACTGTTCGCGGTCTCGACCGGCTTCCTGTCGCTTTTGATCTCGCGTGCAATGATCGGGCTTGGTGTGGCGGCGGCGCTGACGGCAGGACTGAAGGTCATCATCCTTTGGTTCCCCAGGGAACGAGTTAGCTTGCTGAACGGCTACATGGTCATGCTTGGATCGCTCGGAGCAGTGACCGCGACCGCTCCCGTCGAATATCTCCTCGCCTGGATGGGTTGGCGGCAGCTCTTTGGAATCCTGGCTGTCGCTACCGGTGCCACGGCCGTGCTCATCTATCTCGCCGTGCCAGAGCGAGACGCTGCCCCATCGATAGCGCGCACAACTCTTAGCTCCGTATTCGGTGATCGGCGCTTCTGGCGCATTGCCCCGTTGTCGGCGACTTGCGTTGGATCGGCCTGGTCCCTGCAGGGATTGTGGGCATCGCCGTGGCTGACAGACGTAGAGGGGCTTGATCGCGCAAGTCTCGTCAGACAGCTGCTCGTGATGTCGATCGCACTTAGCGGGGGTGCCTGGTTATTTGGTACGACGGTTCATCACATCAGACGAAGAGGAGTTGGGGCGGAGGCGATATTCGTGATGGTTGCAGTGCTGTTTATCGCAGCCGAGTTAGCCTTGATCCTGCGAGCGCCGTTGCCATCCATCTTGCCCTGGTCCGTTGTCGCAATTGTCGGAACGGCAACCGTGGTCAGCTTCACGGTGATAGCGGATTACTTTCCGCCGGAATTGGCCGGTCGTGCTAATGGAGCCTTGAACGTCTTGCACTTTGGTTGGGCATTTCTGGCGCAATACGCAACAGGACTTGTTCTGGAGCAATGGTCCCCGAATGATGGTCATAGGCCCGTCCAAGCCTATCAAGTCGCGTTCGGTCTCAACGTAGCAGTGCAGATCGCGACGTTGGTCTGGTTCGCGCTGCCCTGGCGCCGATCTATCGCTTCGTGGATGAGTTCAATCCTCGTCTTCAAGCCGGCTGATGTTTCCTACGCTGTCGAGTCAGTTGGGTTGTATGAGGATTCGGTCATTCTCCTGCCTGCGGATGACGATGCGGAGTGGTGAGCAGCAACTCGCGGCGAACGGATACGATTAAGTAGCCGTCAAATATCAGTTCTCAGTCTTTCTTTTTCTACGCTAACCTACGATCACCGAAAGCGCTTGTTGCGCCAGGTCCGTTGGTGCCTTTTCTAATCATCCCTATCTGAGGGCCTCCGTAGACACCCTCATTCAGTGGGGGCGGCGGTGGCAATCCATTCCTTTCAATCGGAAGCGAATTCGCGTGGTGCGCGAATGCTGCGTAGTGCCTTTGGCGCCGCGATCACTGGCTACCTCGAAGACGAATCGATCATCGAGGTCATGCTCAATCCCGATGGGCGGCTATGGATCGACCGGCTGTCGAGCGGACTCACCGATACGGGCGAAACTCTGTCTGCCGCAGACGGCGAGCGCATCGTTCGCCTGGTCGCGCATCACGTCGGTGCCGAGGTGCATGCCGGCGCGCCACGGGTTTCGGCGGAACTGCCCGGGACCGGCGAACGCTTCGAAGGTCTCTTGCCTCCGGTTGTTGCAGCACCGGCCTTTGCCATCCGCAAGCCGGCCGTCGCCGTGTTCACGCTCGACGACTACGTCGCCAAGGGGATCATGACCTCAAAGCAGGCGCAGATCCTGAAGAACGCAGTCGCCGCACGGAAGAACATCCTCGTCGCCGGTGGAACATCGACCGGCAAGACAACATTGACGAATGCGCTTCTGGCCGAGGTAGCAAAGACTACCGATCGGGTCGTGCTGATCGAGGATACCCGTGAACTTCAGTGCAAGGCGCCAAATCTAGTCGCGTTGCGCACCAAAGATGGCGTGGCCACGCTTTCGGACCTCGTTCGATCCTCGCTGCGACTGCGTCCAGATCGCATCCCGGTCGGCGAGGTCCGCGGTGCCGAAGCACTCGATCTGCTCAAAGCGTGGGGCACCGGCCATCCCGGTGGTGTCGGCACTATTCATGCGGGCACCGCGCTCGGTGCGCTGCGGCGGCTCGAGCAACTCATTCAGGAAGCCGTCATCACGGTTCCGCGTGCCCTGATCGCTGACACCATCAACATCGTCGCTGTCCTTGCGGGCCGCGGTGCTGACCGTCGCCTCGCTGAGCTCGGCCTCGTTTCGGGGCTTGGCGCCGCCGGCGACTACGACCTTTCATCCGCAGGAGACTGACATGCGTCAGCAATTTCGCTTTCTTCGACGTGCATCGTTAGCCGTCTTCGGCATGGTGCTTTTGGGAGCGGCGCCGGCATGGGCGGCTGGCTCGAACATGCCGTGGGAGCAGCCACTCAATCAGATCCTGCAGTCGGTCGAAGGACCGGTCGCCAAGATCATCGCCGTCATCATCATCGTGGTGACCGGGCTCACGCGCGCGTTTGGCGACTCGTCAGGTGGTTTCCGCAGGCTGATCCAGATCGTGTTCGGCCTGTCGATCGCGTTTGCGGCCTCGAGCTTCTTCCTGTCGTTCTTCTCCTTCGGCGGCGGGGTGGTGATCTGATGGATGATCAGGTGGCAGGCTTTGTCGTGCCGGTTCACCGCGCGCTCACAGAGCCAATCCTGATGGGCGGCGCGCCGCGATCGGTCGCGATCGTCAATGGCACGCTTGCGGCAGCCCTTGGGCTGGGATTGCGGCTCTGGATCGCGGGTCTTGTCCTCTGGTTCATCGGCCACATGGCCGCCGTCTGGGCCACCAAACGCGATCCCGCCTTTGTCGATGTGGTGCGCCGGCATCTGCGCATTCCCGCACATCTCAACACCTGAGCCCTCTGTTATGATGAACCTTGCCGAATATCGCCATTCCAACGCGCGTCTCGCCGACTTCCTGCCCTGGGCAGCCCTTGTCGACGAGGGAATCATCCTGAACAAGGACGGCTCGTTCCAGCGGACGGCAAAGTTCCGGGGGCCTGACCTCGACAGCGCGGTGCCGGCCGAACTTGTCGGCGTCGCCGGTCGCCTGAATAACGCCCTGCGCCGTCTGGGATCTGGTTGGGCCGTATTTGTTGAGGCGCAGCGTCATTTTGCTGGGGTCTATCCTCCGAGTATATTTCCGGATGTCGCGTCCGCGCTGGTCGATGCCGAACGCAGGGCCCAGTTCGAAGAGGCCGGCGCCCACTATGAGTCTAGCTATTTCCTAACCTTCCTCTACCTGCCGCCGGAGGAGGGAGCCGCCAGGGCAGAGCGCCTGCTTTACGAGGGCCGCGATCGGACTGTTGGCGCAGACGCGCGCGAGGTGCTCCGCGGGTTTGTCGATCAAACCAACCGCGTGCTGCAACTCGTCGAGGGGTTCATGCCGGAATGCACCTGGCTCGATGATCAGGATACGCTGACTTACCTGCACTCGACGATCTCGACCAAGCGTCACCGCGTTCGAGTGCCCGAAATCCCCGTGTACATCGATGCGCTGTTGGCCGACCAGCCGCTGACCGGCGGGCTCGAGCCGATGCTGGGTTCGGCCAATATGCGGGTCCTGACGATTGTCGGCTTTCCGAGTGCGACGACCCCAGGGATCCTGGACGACCTGAATCGCCTGCCATTCTCGTATCGGTGGTCGACCCGGGCGATCATGCTCGACAAGACCGATGCCACCAAGCTGCTGACCAAGATTCGGCGGCAGTGGTTCGCCAAGCGCAAGTCCATCGGCGCCATTCTCAAGGAGGTCATGACGAACGAGGCGTCGACGCTGCTCGATACCGACGCCCACAACAAGGCGCTTGATGCCGACGCGGCATTGCAGGAGCTGGGCTCGGATCAGATCGGGCAAGCGTTTGTCACGGCGACCATCACTGTCTGGGACCGCGATCCCAACGCCGCCGATGAAAAGCTGAGGCTGGTCGAGAAGGTCATTCAGGGCCGCGATTTCACCTGCATGATCGAGACCGTGAACGCCGTCGAAGCCTGGCTCGGCAGTTTGCCTGGGCACGTCTACGCCAACGTGCGGCAGCCTCCGGTTTCGACTCTCAACCTCGCCCATATGATTCCGATGTCGGCCGTGTGGGCGGGCGAGGCGAGGGATCTGCACTTCAAGGGTCCGCCGCTTCTGTTCGGCAAGACCGAGGGATCAACGCCGTTCCGATTCTCGCTCCACGTCGACGACGTCGGTCATACCCTTGTGGTGGGACCGACAGGCGCAGGCAAGTCTGTGCTGCTCGCGCTGATGGCGCTACAGTTCAGGCGTTACCCGAACTCACAGGTCTTCGCGTTTGACTTCGGCGGTTCGATCCGGGCGGCCGCCCTCGCCATGGGCGGTGATTGGCATGATCTCGGTGGCGCATTATCCGACGGAGGTGAACAACCCGTCGCCCTGCAGCCGCTGGCCTGGATTGATGATCCTTCTGAGCGCGGATGGGCGACGGAATGGATCGGCGCGATCCTGGCACGGGAAAAGGTCGAGATCACTCCGGAGGTCAAGGATCATCTGTGGTCGGCGCTGACATCTCTCGCTTCGGCGCCGAGGCAGGAGCGCACCCTCACGGGCCTGTCGGTCCTGCTGCAATCGAACTCTCTGAAACGTGCCTTGCAGCCTTACTGCTTGGGTGGTCCCTCTGGACGCCTGCTCGATGCCGAATTCGAGCGACTTGGCGAAGCATCGGTCCAGGCGTTCGAAACCGAAGGGTTGATCGGAACGAGCGCAGCGCCGGCCGTGCTGGCGTACCTCTTCCATCGGATTGGTGGTCGTCTCGATGGCCGGCCGACACTCCTGATTGTCGACGAGGGTTGGCTTGCCCTCGATGATGAGGATTTTGCGGGGCAACTCCGGGAATGGCTGAAGACGCTTCGGAAGAAGAATGCGTCCGTCATCTTCGCCACCCAGTCGCTTTCGGACATTGATGGCTCTGCGATCGCGCCGGCGATCATCGAAAGCTGCCCAACGCGCTTGTTGCTGCCGAACGAACGGGCAATCGAACCGCAGATCACTGCCATCTACCGCCGTTTCGGCCTCAATGACCGCCAGATCGAGCTTCTGAGCCGGGCAACGCCAAAGCGCGATTACTATTGCCAGTCTCGTCGCGGCAACCGGATGTTCGAACTAGGCCTTGGTGAGGTTGCGCTCGCATTTACCGCGGCCTCTTCCAAGACAGACCAGGCCGCCATCACGCAACTCATCGCCGAACATGGACCCGACGGCTTCGTGCCCGCCTGGCTTCAGCATCGTGGCGTCGCCTGGGCGACAGATCTGATCCCCAATCTCGTCAATCTGGAGAAATCGCTATGAGACCTCTTGGCCTATTGGCGACCACGGCCGCCTTCGCGCTGTTGCTTGGCGTCACGGTGCCCGCACGGGCGCTGATCGTCTTCGATCCCACCAACTACATCCAGAATGTCCTGACGGCCGCGCGGGAACTCCAGCAGATCAATAATCAGATCACCTCGTTGCAGAATGAGGCACAGATGCTGATCAATCAGGCCAGGAATCTAGCAAACCTGCCGTATTCGTCGCTGCAGCAACTGGAATCATCGATCCAGCGCACCCAGCAATTACTGGCCCAGGCCCAGCGCATTGCCTACGACGTGCAGCAGATCGATCGTGCCTTCTCGACCAGCTATGCACCGGCGACCGGGAGCCAGTCGAACCAGTTGCTGGTCACCAACGCTCAATCGCGCTGGCAAAATACTTACTCGGCAACGCAGGACGCGCTTCGCGTCCAGGCCGGCATCGTTGGCAACCTCAACACTAATCGTATCCAGACGTCCGCACTCGTAACGTCAAGCCAGGGTGCCGGCGGCGCGCTGCAGGCAATGCAGGCCGGCAATCAGATCCTTGCGCTGAACGCGCAGCAACTCGCCGATCTTACAGCTGTCGTGACGGCGCAGGGCAGGGCGCAGAGCCTTGAAGCCGCTCAGCGCGCCTCGGCTCAAGATCAGGGACGAGAACAGCTTCGGCGCTTCCTGACACCGGGGCAGGGCTATCAATCATCCAACGTGCAGATGTTCCACCAGTGACCGACATCCGGGCATTCAAGGCGTTGTCGCTGCTTACGACAATCGGCGTATTGGTCGTCGCGGCCTGTACGATTCAGCTTCGTGGTGGAGACAATCCTCCCCCGCTGGGGAAGGCGGAGCAGACGACAGATGCAAGCAGCTCTGAGCTGGCACGCTGCCGGAGCATCACTGCGGAGGAAACGGCAGGTTTTCAGCATTGCAGGCAGGTCTGGGCCGAAAACCGGCGACGCTTCTTGGCCAAGAAAAACGGTCCCGCAGATCCTTACCAAGATGATTCCGCCGCAGGAATGGCGTCCGCCCCAAAGGATCAGAGCCGGATCCCGCAAGGATATCCGCAACCGGCGATACCTGAGGCGAGCAAGCCATGACGGGTACCGGGATCATCGACCAGTTCCTGGAAACCTTCACGCGTTATATCGATAACGGTTTTGGGCTGCTCGGCAGCGATGTCGGATATCTCGCAACCACCCTTGCTGCGATCGACATCACGCTTGCCGCTTTGTTCTGGAGTTGGGGAACTGACGAGGACATCATCGCGCGCCTCGTCAAGAAGACGCTCTTCGTGGAGGTCTTCGCCTACCTTATCGGTAACTGGAACAGCCTGGCGCGCATCATCTTCGAGAGCTTCGCCGGTCTTGGACTGAAAGCATCGGGCGCAAGCCTATCCGCATCCGATTTCCTGAGACCTGGAAAGATCGCTCAAGTCGGACTCGACGCCGGCCGACCGCTACTCGATTCGATCTCCAACCTGATGGGCTACATCAGCTTCTTCGAGAATTTCGTTCAGATCGTCGTCCTCCTGTTCGCCTGGGTCGTGGTATTGCTTGCCTTCTTCATTCTGGCGATCCAGCTCTTTGTCACCCTGATCGAATTCAAGCTCACGACGCTTGCTGGCTTCGTGCTCATTCCCTTCGGCTTGTTCGGCAAGACTGCTTTCGCGGCCGAGCGGGTCCTGGGCAACGTCATATCATCAGGCATCAAGGTCCTGGTTCTGGCCGTCATCGTTGGCATTGGGTCGACCCTGTTCTCGCAGTTCACCACTGGCATCGGCGGCGCACAGCCGACCATTGAAGACGCGATGACACTGGTGCTCGCGGCGCTCTCCTTACTGGGTCTCGGTATATTCGGTCCGGGTATCGCAAACGGCCTTGTGTCAGGCGGACCGCAGCTCGGCGCTGGCGCCGCGATTGGAACAGACCTTGCTGCCGGCGGCATTGCTGCGGCAGGCGCAGGTCTTGCTGCCGGCGGTGCTGGTCTCGCCGGCGGCGCGATTGCAGGCGCGGCGCGCGGTGGCGGCGCTGTCGTGAGCGGAGCATCAGCTGCTTATCGAAGCCGCGGCCTTGCTGGCATCGCGGAGGCTGGTAGCTCCGCTGCCATGAGCCCGTTGCGTCGTGCAGCAGCTGCGCTCGGCGGAGGTGGGGAAGCCGGCGCGCAGGGCGCGAGCACTTCGGCCGAAGGGCAGCCCGATTGGGCGCGGCGCATGAAGCGTGCCGAGACTATTCGGCACGGTGCCTCAGTAGCCGGCCACGCGGTCCACTCAGGCGATCACGGTGGCAGCGGCTCTTCCGTCGATTTGTCTGAAGGAGAGCGCTGACACGTAGCCACTGCGCCTTCGTCCCGCTGCGCGGGTGACTGAAACGCGGACACCGCACAACTCGAAAACGATTACTCGATCTCAGGGGCAATTATCGATGTTCAAACGACCTTCCGTACACTACGGGCGCATGCCCGAGCCGATCACGCCTTACCAAAAGGCAGCGCAGGTTTGGGACGAACGCATTGGATCCGCCCGAGTGCAGGCCAGGAACTGGCGCTTGATGGCGTTCGGCTGCTTGATGTTATCAGCCGGTCTCGCAGGTAGCCTTGTTTGGCAATCGAGCCAAGGCTCGATCACGCCGTGGGTGGTCGAAGTGGACCATCTCGGCCAGGCCCAAAGGGTTGCGCCGGCCAACATCGACTATCAACCCACTGACGCGCAGATTGCCTACCATCTGGCGCGCTTCATCGAGGATGTCAGAGGCCTGCCGGCCGACGGCATCGTTCTGCGCCAAAACTGGCTCCGGGCCTATGATTTTACGACCGATCGTGGCGCCGCTGCGCTCAACGACTATGCGCGCAACAATGACCCCTTTGCCAGGCTGGGCAAGGCCCAAATCTCGGTGGACGTATCGAGCGTCATTCGCGCGTCGTCGGAGAGCTTTCGGGTCGCGTGGACCCAGCGCATCTACGACAACGGCTCGTTGAGCTCGACTGAGCGCTGGACTGCAATTCTCTCGATCGTGATCGAGACGCCGCGCGATGCCGAGCGCCTGCGCAAGAATCCCCTTGGCGTCTATGTCCGCGCCATCAACTGGTCAAAGGAGTTGAGTCAGTGACCAAGACGCCGCATGACGTTTATTCGAACCGCCCCATCCCGCACAATTCGGCACTGCCGGAATTCGTGGCCGCGAAGCGAGCGATTCTGTTTGCGCTCCTGGTCGGTTCCTCGGCGCTTGGTGGGTGCGCGACGTACATTCCGCCGGAGATCAGCTATGATGCGGAAGTGCCTCCGTTGCCGGCGGCTCCCGCGCCTCTCGACGACAGATTGCGACCGCTTCACGTTCCACCGCTCTGGAAGCCGGTTCTCGGCGGCAAGTCGGGAGGGAAGGAAGACGCGGAACCGGTGAGCCGGGTTGAGACGGCAAATAGCGCGGCCCGCGTCGAACCGCGCAAGCGGGGGTATTTCAACGCGGCGCAAATCTACGCCTACAGTCCCGGAGCGCTCTATCAGATTTACGCCGCGCCGGGCCAGATTACGGATATCGCGCTCGAGGAGGGAGAACAGTTGACGGGATCAGGGCCGATCGCGGCCGGAGATACCGTACGCTGGGTCGTGGGAGATACCGAGAGCGGGAACGGCGACACACGGCGCGTCCATATCCTGGTCAAGCCGACCCGCGCATCGATCGAGACAAACCTGGTCGTCAATACCGACCGGCGGACCTACCTGATCGAGCTCCGCTCCCGAGAGCGGCCATACATGCCGTCTGTTGCCTGGTACTATCCGGAAACAGTGCGCGAACGATCCCGTTCAGTCGCTCTTAAACCCGTTCTCCCGGACCCGGCGCAGCGTATCTCTCGCTATGCCATCGAAGGGGACAGTCCTCCCTGGCGGCCGATTGCCGCATATGACGATGGCCGCAAGGTCTATGTCGAATTTCCGCAGGGGATCGTACAGGGCGAGATGCCTCCGCTCTTTGTGATTGGCCCTGACGGCAAGACCGAACTCGTCAACTATCGCGCCTACGGCAACGTGCTGATCGTGGATCGGCTGTTTGCAGCCGCCGAACTCCGGCTCGGCGGCGAGCTTCAGCAGAAAGTCAGGATTGTCAGAACCGACGGGAGGCCGTCGTCATGAATGCGCCGAACGAGAACAATCAGGTGCAAGGCGCTCCGCCGCAAACGCAAGAGGAGCAGTCAGGGAGCTTTCGCTTGAGAGCAGAGCATCCGCGCGTGACGCGGTTGTCGCGAAAAGTCCTGGCCGGAGGAAGTGCGGTTGCCTTGCTCGTTATCGGCGGAGCGGTCCTGTGGTCGCTACAGGGCAATCGCTCCCGAAACCAGGCGGCTGATGAGCTTTACAGCACTGACCATCATAATGTCGCCGACGGCATTGCTGCTTTGCCAAAGGACTATACCGGCGTTCCTCGCCAGCCAGCCCCGCGGCTTGGTCCGCCTCTTCCTGGAGACCTCGGTCGACCAATCCTTGCCGCCCAGGGCCAGTCGCCGATGATTGGCGGAGATCAGGAACAGCAGCGCAGGGATCAGGAGACCGAGGCAGCCCGCGTCAGCCATTTGTTCGCTTCAACCAATGGGAGCGAAGTGCGTCCGTCCGCCGCTGCGGCTGTTGGCAGCGAGCGCGTCGTGCCACCGAACGCAACAAGCACTGGCGAGGACGGATTTGCGCAGAACGGTCAGGACCGCAAACTTGCCTTCGTCAATGCTTCTGTGGATCGTCGCACTGTCAGCCCTGACCGCGTCACTAGGTCGGCTTCTCCATATATCGTGCAGGCTGGGACGGTCATCCCGGGAGCTTTGATCACAGGGATCAGATCGGATCTTCCAGGCCAAATCAACGCGCAGGTGACCGAAAACGTATACGACACACCCACCGGTCGGTTCTTGTTGGTGCCTCAGGGAGCGCGTTTGATCGGAATCTACGATAGCCAGGTCACTTTCGGTCAGTCCCGCGTCCTGCTCGTCTGGACCCGACTGATCATGCCAAATGGGCGTTCCATCGTTCTCGAGCGGCAGCCCGGTGCTGACGCTTCCGGGTATGCAGGTCTCGAAGACCAGGTCGACAATCACTGGGGTGAGCTGTTCAAGGCTGCGGCACTATCGACATTTCTGGCAGTCGGGACGGAATTGGGGGCCGGCTCGGACACCAACAGCAACGACAGCGCAATCATCCAGGCATTGCGACACGGCGCCTCCGACTCACTAAATCAAACCGGACAGCAGGTGGTCCGGCGCAGTCTCAACATCCAGCCGACTCTGACCGTGCGACCCGGATTCCCGGTTCGCGTTGTCGTCAATCGCGACCTCATACTTGCGCCTTACGGAGGATAGGGGATGCCCAAGCTGAGAATAGGAGCGCTGCCAGACGACAAGCCGGTCAAGGTCACCACTGAGCTTCCAGCGTCAGTCCATCGGGATCTCGTCGCCTATGCAGAGGCCTTGGCGCGCGAAAATGGGCAGCGCATCGATCCGACAAAGCTGATCGCGCCCATGCTGGCGCGCTTTATGGCCACGGACCGCGGTTTTGCAAAGGCGAGACGAGCCGGTCACACCCCGAGAGCTGGCGGAGGTGAGGGATAGCGTTCTGCCAACAGATTGAGGAAACGCTTCAGAGCCGGGTTTTCATTGTCGTCGCGCCAATGCGCGTAAAAGTCCACCCGGCTTGGCCCCCTTTCATCGTGCAACTCCCGGTACACCAGACCAGCGAAACTTGCGCCGATATCCGATTCCATCACCAGACTGACCCCCAGGCCCATACTCGTCAGATTTTTGACAATGCCGCGGCTTACGTCATGGCGCTCTACCGCGGGCCGGTCATGAGGTAACACGAGCTTCGAAATCAAGAGTTCCTCGAGCTCTCGTCCAGGATCAATCTTGCTTAGAAGAATCTTTTCGCTACGCAAATCGGCCCAAGAGATGATCTCGCGTGCCGCCAGGCAGTGATCCTGAGGCAGCGAGATCAAGATGCGTTCGCTCCACAGCAGTCGTGATTTGACGTCCATTGAAGCCAGACGTCCGGGGCTAACGACGACATCGACGGTCCCGTTACGCAGCGCGGTCATCAGATGAAAGCGAGAGCGTTCCATCGTTGCCAATTCGATCTGCGGGAGCAGCTTCTTAAACTCACCTATCGTCGCTCGCAAATTTCCGGTGGACACGGACGTGTAGAAACCAATAGCAAGATGGCCAGTATCGCCGCGACCACCGGACCTCCCGGTGTCAACGAGTATGTCGACCTGTTCCAGGATCAGCCGCGCAATTCGCAAAACCGCTTGGCCAGCGACAGTGGGCTTGATTCCCCCGCTGGAGCGCTTGAATAGTGAAGTGCCAACCAGATGTTCAAGCTGGCCGATGGATCGGCTCAGGACAGTGTGCTTGATCGAAAGCACTTCAGCGGCTCGTCGAAAGCTCCCGTAGTCACAGGCAACCACGGCGAATCGAAGCTGTTGCAGGTCAATGGCGCTCGCTGCGTTACGTCGATTCTTTCTAATCTCAATTTCCGTCATGTTGATAGCCGGTGGACAAACCGCAAGACACAGCGTCCCCCCGCTTAAGGCGGGGACGCGCGCATGTTGCTTGTTGGCATGGATCGTTCTAGGCGGCCGCGGAGACTACTGGCGTCCAAAGGACCGGTGCCGAGAGACCGCCGGCCTCACGAAGGCTGGCCAGAGTATCGCGAGAAATCTCGAGGTAACCCGCCACGGCTAAGGTGTTGCCAAGTGTGGAAGGATTGCCAATACGTCGCAGGGGCCAGCCAGTTCGTCGGAGGATCCTCTCCATTCGGACATCCGTGACGGTAACGATATCAGTCAGCTGTCGTGAAAGCCCGAACTCGACCATTCCTGCAAACAACTCATAAGCGGCACGCGTGATACCATGATCTCCTTTCGGAGCGTCGGCAGGAACGTCGATCGCAAATCTGCTACTTTCCCAAACCTGAGGGGCTGACGGTGCAGGTTGACCTTCAAGAAGCACGGGAAAAGTGTCCCGAAGCATCGTTGGACCAAGCGTGGGAAGCAGGCGAACCGAACCTTGCACTTGGCCGTTTTCATCTACCTGGATTAAGTAGTCGGGGTGCAGCGCATCGAAATCGTCGATCTCCATGTCGCCACTGGACTGGACCTCCCATGCCATGCGCAGCTTGAAGACCCGGTGCCGCAACCGATGCATCTCAACGAGTGTGTTGGAAAGCTCTCCATACACAGGGGGTGTGATCAACTGAATCATAATGCCTCCAAAAGTGTTCTACCTCTTTTGAAGCGCGATTATCGACGCAAATCATCACCTGTAGTTGTAGGGGGAAGAGCACCCTAAATTTGCTTTTTTCTATTTGCAGCTGCCAAGCGCGTCACTGCCTGTGCCATCGTGCGAACGCCCAGCTTTTCCTTCGCATTCTCTAAGTAATACGCAACTGTGTTGCGCGAGATACCGAGAATGCAGCCGATTTCCCAAGAGCTCTTTCCTTGAGCCGCCCACTCCAAACATTCCACTTCGCGGCGCGACAGTCGAATTCCGTCGAGACCATATTCGTTCCCGAGCTTGCGGCGAACGTGAGCATGAAAATACAATGCCATGAGCTGAAGAACACGCGCGTACGAATCAATGCACCTCTCGAACTGTGGCCGGCTCTCGTCGGTGGCGAAAGTCAATGCAGAGATTGGACCATGGCCATCGTGAATGGGAACCGTGAAGCCAAACCGGATTCCGAATTGTGCGGCCTCGTCGAATAGTTGCCGCTGCGCCATCGAACTGGTTTGGGATCGAAAATCGATTCCCCATCGAAAGGGCTCTGGGTTCTGAAGCGCTTCTCTGATGACGGGGTCGATAGTGTGATATTTCTTGTTTAGATAATGGGCCGTCCACCGCGATGGATATGTCGAGATGAGTCGGGGCTTCCTGTTTTCTTCGCTCTTGAGAGCGAGATAAGCGAAACATGATAGGTCCAAAGCGGATGCTGTTTTCGCCAGCGCGTTGGAGAAGCCTTCGGCATCTTCGGCGCCGACTATTGCATCAATGAATTCTCGGAAAACCCGATGCATATGCTTTCCCCCAGACCAGTATGCGCGGAAACCTTGTGGGCGACCTACCGCAGGGTCGTCGCGATGCTGCGCTTGAGGACGCCTTGTCCGTCGGGCTGACGGAAATCCTGCTAACGTCCAGCACCGTCCGCCTCCGCAGCTAGAGCCGAAGGGACTTCATCAAAACCTGGCTCGCACGGGAGCGCGCCAATCACATCTCGATCTCTCATGTACAGCCATGGCCGTTCGCGAGATTCTACGGCTGCGAGGGCCGTCTGGTTGATGGGGTTTGCGCCGGCAGGGCAGGTGTCGGTCAGGGGTCGCCGCGGCCGAGCAGCGCGTGCAGCGCGGCCTGCCGCATGATGGAGGAGATCGATTCCTCGTTCAGGCCCTTCTTGAGCGTCGCAGCCGTGTTGAGCATGGAGAACACGGCCTGGGTCAGCAGTCGTGCCTCGGGTTCGGACAGGTCGGGCCGCAGCGGGATCAGGACGGAGACCCACTCCTCGGCGTACAGCGCCATTTCGCGCCGAATCCGTCTGCGGTCGTGTTCGGGAAGGGCGTGCTCGTTCTTTGTAAAGATGAGCGTGCTCGGCGGTCCTTTCAAAATCAAGCGCATGTGAGACTCGACCATCGCCATGATGGCTGCCTTGGGTTCGGTCGTCGTCTCCGCAATTCGTTTTGCGAACTCGTGCACGATCTGCGTCGGTTCCTCCAGAACCGCGATCAGGAGTGCCTGCTTGTTCTGGAAGTGGCGATAAAGTCCGGGACCCGTGATGCCGGCGCGCGCAGCGATCATCTCAATAGTGACCGCGTCGTACGAATGCTGCAGGAAGAGTTCAGCGGCGACCGCGATCAATTCCCTGCGCCGCCCGCTGCTGTATGGCCGCTTAAGCGGTAGTGGCTGGATGCTCATCGGGACGAACCGTACCCCGCGGCGTGCGCAAGGCAACCCGCTATCCCTCGCCCCAGCGTGAGCCGTCCGGGCCTCAGCGAATGATTCATGTAACGCTCTCTTTCCACCATCATGTGAATCAATACTAACATTTGTCATCGTCAGATCGCGAGTCCGACTGCTTGGCGCCTTGTACTACGCATCTGTTCTCACCGCTAGCAGCACTATCCAGCTAGCCATCTGGCGACGAGCGCGTCGTGGGGATCCGGCTGGCTAAAGGCCGTTGACAAAACCAGGAACCGGGTTCAATGTAAATCCAGATTAACATTCGGGATCACGGGAGGCGCGGCGCATGCGGTTCATCTTTTTCAGCGAGGGAGAGACCCAGCCGGGACATACTCACGCGCATCGCTATCGCGAGCTCATCGACGAGGTGATTCTGGCGGAAAAAGTCGGCTTCGATGCGTTCGGGTGCTCCGAACAACATTTCGCGATCGGCACGGCCTCAACCTCCGCTCCCGAGGTGATCTATCCGTACATGATGGCGCTAACCAGCAGGATCCAGTTCATCCACCTGATCACGCCGCTGCCCAAGAAGATCAACCACGCGCTACGCGTCGCGGAGCGGCTGGCGACCGAGGACATCCTGTCGAACGGCCGCGTCGGGCTCGCTGTCGGCCGCGGCAACACCACCCTCGCGCTGCGCGCCTTCGAGGTCGACCCCGAGGAGACCAAGGCGCAGCAGATGGAGGGCATCGAGGTCATCCGCCGGGCCCTGTCGAACGACATCTTCTCGTTCGTCGGCGAGCATTACAAGATTCCGCCGCGCAGCCTGACGCCCAAGCATGTGACGCTGCCCTATCCGCCAATCATGATGGCGACCTCGAGCCCGCAATCGATCGCCGCCGCCGCGCACATGGGCATCGGCGCCATGATGGGCGGCGGCTATAGCGGGTTCGCTTCCGTGCAGAGGTCGGCCGAGCTCTATGACAAGGAGCTGGCGAGCGCCGAGCACGCATACCCCGTGCAGGCCCAGAAGGTGGCGGTGATATCCGGCGGAATGCATTGCGCCGATACAAACGAGGAGGCGGAGCGGTGGGCGGCCACGCTGGCCCACAGCGTCGCCTTGTCCATTGA
The DNA here is from genome assembly GCF_029990105.1 of Bradyrhizobium sp. Arg237L. NCBI lineage: Bacteria > Pseudomonadati > Pseudomonadota > Alphaproteobacteria > Hyphomicrobiales > Nitrobacteraceae > Bradyrhizobium > Bradyrhizobium sp. Arg237L. The sequence continues at coordinate 130,256 of NZ_JAQMIL010000003.1, forward strand.
CGCCTATGAGCGGCTGTCGAAGCTTTCCGCTGACTACGGATCACTCGGCAAGATCAAGAACGTCGACTTCAAGAACGAGCGCTATTTGTTCGACGAATCCGGGAGTTTCATCGTCGGCGACGTTGAGACTTGCACCAAGCAGGTCCAGCGGTTCGTCGACATGGGCATCGACGCGCTCGCGCTGCGCATCGACGGCATGCCTCACAAGGAGCTGATGAAGTCGATCGAGCTGTTCGGCAAGTACGTCATCCCGAGGTTCAAAAACCCTCGGTCGGTCGTGCGCACGTCCGACGCGATCCTTGCCGACATCCGCGCCGCCCGCCCCGCCCACTATGCCGAGCGAGAGGCCTTCGAGAACGCCAAGGCGGCCGCCGCTACGGCCACCGAGACGGTCGATGACGTCGTTCGTAATCCTGCGGCTTCGGCCTGACGCGATGGGGGCTCCACCACCCGCCTGGCGATCACCTGCGAGGGACATCTGATGACGGCTTCATCCACGCGGCACGACAGCGAGCCGGCTTCCGGACTGAGGACCGCCGACGACAACGGCGTAATGGTCGCAACGCTCGACAGGCCGCCGGCCAACGCCTTGAACCGCGCGCTGCTGCGCGCCATGACGGCGCTCTTCCGGGATCGTGGCGAGAGCGATGCGCCGCCGGTGGTGATCACCGGGGCCGGGGGACGGTTCTTCTGCGCCGGCGGCGACATCAAGGAGGCGGATGGGCCCGCCGCCGACCCGATCGCAGACCGGATGCGAGGGTTCCACAACCTGCTCGTTGCGATGGAGCGATACCCTGCTCCGGTGATCGCCGCGGTCAACGGCGACTGCGTCGGTGGAGGCGTAGAGTACGCGCTCTTCGCGGATGCGGTGCTCGCGGCGCCTGACGCCCGGTTCGGATTTCCGGAGATCAGGCATGGCCTTCTGCCTGCGGATAAGGGCATCCAGCGCCTCGTCCGGCTGATCGGGACGCGGGCCGCGCGTGACCTGCTGCTAAGCGGCGAGCTCATCGGTGCTGATCAGGCGGCGCGATTGGGGCTTGTTGACGCCATCGTCACGCCGGACCGATTGCTGGCGGAGGCGCTGGAGCGGGCCCGCGAGGCCGGCCGACGAGCGCCTGTCCTCTATGCGGCGCTCAAGCATGCCGTCAACGATTACGACGACATCGAGGACCAACAGCGGGCTGAAATGACGCTCGCCAAGGCGGCCTCCTGGTTCAATGACCCCGTGGCCCGAAGCCTCCGTGAAGAGTGGAGACGGGGCCGGACGTTGTCGCGCCCCCCGACCGAAGGCCGCCGGCACTGAACACCACACTACACGCAGGCCGGGTGGGCCTGCTTCACGAACCGGAGCGATGAGCATGATCACAAATTCCGCCCCCGCAGCCGCGGCTCGCCCACAGCACGTGCCCGTACTGAGCGGCGTCGTCGACGGCGGCGTTGCCAACTTCGAGGCCATCGAGCGAACCTTCGCCCAGATGGTGCAGGATCGAGCCGAGGTCGAACCCGACGAGGTCGCGTTCTGTCAATGGGACGGTACGCGCGCGATACCGACGACGTGGGCGCAATACGCATCGGCTGTGCGCGAGGTCGCGCTCGGCCTAGCGGCGCTCGGTGTAGCGCGCGGGGACAGGGTCGCCATCATGGCGCCGGGCCGGGGCGAGTGGGTCGTAACGGCGCTAGGCATCCTCTCAGCCGGGGCGATCCCGGTGGGCGTGTACCCGACGAGCTCCGCTGCAGAGGTGAAGCAGCTGGTCGGGCACAGCAACGCCGTCGCCATGGTGGTCGGGGATGCCGCCGACATCGCAAAGATTGCCGCAGTCGCCCCGGAGCTTCCCGCGCTACGGGCGGTGATCAGCTTCGATGGTGCCCCGGCGGGGCTACCCGAAACGGTCGTCAGCAAGAGATGGGCCGACCTGCGCGAGATCGGTCGAGTTCAAGATGCTGCCAACCCATCACTGTTCGACGATCTCCTCGACGATGGGGACATCGACCAACCGGCAGCCTTGTTCTACACCTCCGGCTCCACCGGCACCGCCAAGGGGGTCATCCACACCCACCGCACGCTGCAGTACTCTGTCCTCGGCTCCGCCGTTCTCAACCCGGAGTTGACCGCCACACGCCGAGACTCGCTTAGCTTCCTGGGCCTGTCCCATGTCTCTCCGGCCCTGTCCGGCGTCTTCACGCCGATCATGACACGGGCGGTCGTGACCTTCTGCCGCATGGACCAACTCTCCGAGTCCCTTCGCGGCGTACGTCCTACGGGGATCGTCTGGCCGCCGCGCTTGCACGAGAAGCTGCTCAGCGTGGCGCTGGCCGCGATTAAGGAGTCGCCGGCATCGTTCCAGAAGTCCTACGAGGACGCGATGGAGGTGGCCCGAGAGGTCGCCGCCGCGCGCCGGCACGGCGACGTCGTATCCGCCGAGCTGCAAGCTCACTACGACCGGGCCCTCGAGCAGGTGTTCCTGCCCCTGCGCGCGAAGTTGGGTCTCGATCGGGTCAACGTCGCTTGGACAGCGTCGGGAGCGATGACCCCCGAGGTGCATGCCCTGTGGCAGATGTGGGGGCTGGATTTGCGCGAGCTCTACGGCACCACCGAGACCTGCGGCTGGGTCCTCGCGCACTGGGACCGCTCCTTCCCGCCCCCCGGGACCGTGGGCAAGGCCATGCCCGACCCGCGATTCGCAATCAAGACCAACAGCGAGGGCGAGTTGCTGGTGAAGGCGCCGCTGTTATTCCGCGGCTACTGGAACAACCCGGAGGCGACCGCGGAAGTGATGGACGGGGAGTGGTATCACACGGGTGACCTCGTCGAGATCGACGCCTCCGGCGAGGTCAAGCTCATCGGTCGGACCAAGGACATCATCGTCACCAGCGGTGGCAAGACCATCAGCCCGCAGCCCATCGAGGTGCGCCTCAAGGCCAGTCCCCTCATCGAGGAGGCCGTGGTCGTCGGCGATGGCCGCAAGTACCTCACCGTCCTCATCTGGCCGACCGAAAAGGGCGGCGGGCTCGACAAGGATGTGCTGCAGGAGGGGCTGCGAGCCTGGATCGAGGACCTCAACACTGGGCTCGCGCGTCCCCTTCAGCTCAAGGACTTCCGTATCGCGCCACGTGCGCTCGCCGCGGGTGAGCTCACTTCCAAGGGCACGATCCGTCGGGCTGCGGTGCTCACTTCGTTCAGCGCACTCGTGGATGAGATGTACAGCGCCGCGGAGCACAACGAGTTCGCAGGCCAGGTGCGGCTTCAGGGCTGAGGAGGAACGTGAGATGAAGCATCCCGGGCGACCGCGGGAGCTGCGGATCGAGCATCTGACCAGCGCCGAGATCGCTGAAGCGATCGCTGCCGGTGCCCGCACGGCGATCCTTCCGCTGGGCGCGATAGAGCAGCACGGACCACATCTGCCGTTGTCGATGGACAGCGATCACGCCGACGCGCTCGCGCTCCGTATCGCCCACAAGCTTGGCACTGCACTGGTCCTACCCACGGTCAGGGTCGGGTACTCGCCTCACCACCTTGGCTTTTCCGGCACCCTCTCGGTGCGTCCCTCCACCTTGGAAGCGATCTGTATCGACTACTGCAGCAGCCTGGCTGCGCACGGGTTCACCCGCGTCGTCCTCTTCTCCGGCCATATCGGCAACTACCCGATCATGCGCGAGTTCGAGCCGCGGCTGGCTGCGGCCCTCGCTCCGGCGCTTCAGGTCATCGTCTATAGAGACAGCGCCGCGATTCTGGACGCGTGGCGGAAGTCCGCGCAGTCGCTCGCTGGTCTGGGAAGCCAGGTCGGTGGTCATGCAGACGTGGCGGAGACTTCGGTGATGCTCGTCCTGCACCCCGAGAGCGTTCGGACCGACCGGGCCGCGGCGGGATACCTGGGCACGGTTGACGAGGAATTCCTGCACCGGGCGTTCATCGACGGCATCGACTCGGTCTCGCCCAACGGTGTCCTCGGCGATCCCACCGGAAGTTCGAAGGCGATCGGCCACGCCGCATTGGACGCCGTGACCGATCTCGTCGTCGCGTACGCCACCGCGCACGGAGCCTGAGTCGCATGTCATCTATGAGCGAGCAGATGGACAGCAGGATGCTGCGCGACGCTTTCGGCGCGTTCCCGACGGGCGTGGTGGCCGTGGCGGCGCAGGTCGACGGGAGGCTGGTGGGTCTCGCGGCCTCCTCGTTCACCTCGGTCTCTCTCGAACCCCCGCTGGTGTCATTCTGTGTCGCGAAAGGCTCGACCACGTGGCCCGAGTTGCGCAGAGCCGGGCACCTCGGCGTCACCGTGCTCGCCGAAGACCACGGCGCATTGTGCCGCCAGCTCGCCGGCCCGGCTCAGCATCGGTTCAGCGGCGTCGCCTTCGAGATCACCGACAGCGGCGCGGTGATGCTCACCGAGGGGATCGCCCAGTATGACTGCACTATCCGCGAGGAGTTGGAGGCGGGCGATCACGTCATCGTGCTGCTCCAACTCCATGCCGTCGTCGTCCATAACCGCGGGCAGCCCCTCATCTTCCACCGTAGCGACTTCGGAAGGCTCGCGAAGCTTACGGAGCCAGAGCACATATGACGACTTCGATGCAGTCGATGTCTATCGCCACCCAAATTCGAGTTATGCGGCTGAAGAAGTAAATCGACAAGGAAACAAAAGGAAAAGATCAATGACACAGCGTAGCTACAAGTATCTGATCATCGAGAAGCGGGCCAGCGGCGTCGCCGTTGTGACGATGAACCGGCCGGAAATTCTGAACGCGATCAACTGGGAAATGCACGAGGAGCTGGAGCAGGTCTTTGTAGATCTCGACAAGGACGAGTCCGTCCGTGCGATCGTTCTGACAGGTGCGGGACGCGGCTTCTGCTCGGGTGGAGATCAGAAGTCACTCGACAAGGGCAAGGGTCCGGCGCCAACGAGGGGCGGACGCCACCTCATCCGCAACATGCTTGAGGTCGAGGTGCCGATTATCGGCGCCGTCAACGGCGTTGCTGTCGGTCTAGGTGCAACACTTGCATTGTTCTGCGACGTCATCTTCGCAAGCCCGACCGCGCGATTTGCCGATACCCATGTGACGGCCGGCGTGGTCGCCGGAGATGGCGGTGCGGTGATCTGGCCGCTGCTGATGGGACCGGTGCGAGCGAAACACTATCTCATGACGGGCGAGTTCATTTCCGCGGAGAAGGCGGCGTCGCTGGGGATGATCAACGAAGTCATTTCTGACCGGGACGTCAAGGATGCGGCGATCGAGTACGCCGAGATGCTCGCCGGGGGCCCGCAGAAGTCAATCGTCTGGACGAAATACAGCGTCAACAAGATTATCAAGCAGTACGCGCACCTACTGCTCGATACTTCACTTGCGCTGGAGGCACTAACGTTCACGTCGCCAGAGCGACGCGAAGCTGTAGCCGCATTTGCAGAGAAGCGGAAACGCTTCGCAGAGCGATAGGATGAATGTCGAATCCTGTGATGCACTGAGGAGACATTACATGAAGGATTGCGTCGGGAGAGAAATGGGAATGAGGAACGGGCTTTTGCGCCTGGCCATCGCAACGGTGCTGACGATTGCGCTGTCGGTTTCAGCGGCGAAAGCCCAGAAGAAATACGACCCCGGCGCCAGCGATACGGAAATCAAGGTCGGTCAGACTATGCCATTCTCGGGACCGGCATCGGCCTATGCCTCGATCGGCAAGACAGAGGCCGCCTATTTCAGGATGATCAACGACCAAGGCGGCATCAAGGGCCGTAAGATCAACCTGATCCAGTATGACGACGCCTATTCGCCACCGAAAGCGGTGGAGCAGGTGCGCAAGCTCGTCGAGAGCGACGAGGTGCTCCTGACCTTTCAGCTGGTCGGTACGCCTTCAAACGCCGCCGTGCAGAAATATCTCAATGCCAAGAAGGTGCCGCAGCTGTTCGCGGCCGCCAGCGCCTTAAGGTTCACCGATCCAAAGAACTTTCCATGGACCTTGGGCTATGATCCAAACAACTTCGTTGAAGGGCGCATCTACGGTCAATACATCCTGAAGGAGCATCAGGACGCCAAGATTGGAGTGCTCTATCAGAATGACGATTTCGGCAAGGACTATCTGAACGGCATCAAGGCGGGGCTTGGAGATAAGGCCACCAAGATGATAGTCGCAGAAACTGCTTACGAAGTGACCGATCCGACGGTCGATTCGCAAGTGCTCAGGATCAAGGATGCTGGGGCCGACCTGTTCTTCATCGCCGCCACGCCGAAGCAGGCGGCGCAGGCGATCAAGAGGACCGCCGAGATCGGCTGGCATCCAGTGCAGATCGTCAGTTTGAAGGCTACCTCGGTTGGCAGCGTCCTGAAACCGGCCGGGCTTGAAAACGCCAAGGGTCTTATCAGCACTAATTATGGCAAGGAGGCGCTCGATCCGCAATGGAAGGACGATCCAGGCGTAAAACGCTATCTTGCCTTCATGGAGAAGTATTATCCGGACGGAGACAAGGGCTCGAATTTCAACGCCTATGCCTACGGCGTCGCGCAGCTTCTGACCCACGTACTGCAGCAGTGCGGCGACGACCTTACTCGCGAAAACGTTATGAAGCAGGCGGCCTCGCTCAAGGATTTCATAGGCGACCTCGCGCTGCCTGGGATCACGATCAACACCTCGCCGACCGACTACCGCCTGTTCAAACGGTTGCAGATGATGCGGTTCAACGGCGAACACTGGGAACTGTTCGGCCCAATCCTGGAGGTTGCGGGGCCTGCGGGTTAGTTGCTGAGTTCTGAGATCCAATCGGCGGCCTGTGGGCCGCCGATTTGTTTCCGGAATCGTCTACGTTGGGATCTTCCCAAAAGTCTTGCCGACCGACAGCACCGCGTGTCGGATCAGGCGCGAATCCTTGACCGCGGTTTGACGATGCTTCGCCGCCTCGCGATAGACGGGATCGCGGATCACCTCGACGAAGACGGAGACGCTTGGATATTGGGCGATGAAGCAGGGCCGAGAGCTCCGAAGTGATCGGGCTCGCGTTCCGCCGCTGGCGGCGGCACGCCCCGCAGCAGCTTATCTAATCGGCGCCGACGCCCCAAGGTCTTGACTGTCCCATATGCCATTGACTTGCCCCAAGCGGGCGGACTTTTCGAGCTCCTCTAAATACGTGATTCAATGCGAATATTTACTAATGACTGATAGTCAGTCAGAAGTGCGACGAATGTTGAGGGAAGAAATCGCGTGAACGCGCAGATGCTGCAATTGGTCGGCCCCGTGCGCTGGCGGATCGCCTCGAGCGTCGGCATCGGTCTCTTGGTGACGATCTGTTACGTGTTGCAAGGAATCTTTCTCGCGTTCGCGCTTGCAGCCTTGTTCGTGGGTTCACCCGTAAGCGACGTCATCTGGTGGATCGTCGGCTTCGCCATTGTTGTTGTCGTGCGGGGCGCTCTGGTCTGGTCCGCGGAGATGGCAGCGCAAGCCACTGCGCAGAGCACGAAGGAATATCTGCGCGCGCGTCTGCTGTCGCGTCTGATCGATCTTGGCCCTGGAATGGTATTGCGCCGGCAAACGGGCGACCTGCAGACGACGATCGTCGCTGGCGTCGAGGCGCTCGAAACCTATTACAGTCGTTATTTGCCGTCGATCTTCGTCGCGATCGTCGGATGCATCGGGGTCGTGCTCTATCTCGCCTGGGTCGACTTTAAATCGGCGGTGCTGCTGGGCGCTTTCGTCATTGCGTCTCCGCTTATTGACCGGCTCTGGCTGCGCTGGCACATGCCAAAGTCATACGGCCTCTTCGCCGCCATGGGCGCCTTCGGTGCCTATCTGCTCGACAGTTTGCAGGGTGCCGTGACGCTGAAAGCGTTTAACGCCGCCGCCGCACGCAGGACAAACCTCGCGCAACGTGCTGCAGACCTTCGTCGGGAGGCGATGACCACGCTGTCTGTGTCGCTGATGCGCGCGGGAGTCACCGGCTTCATCACGCTCAGTGGCGTCGCCTTGATGCTCTGCTTCAACGCGTGGCGCGTCGCCATCGGCGATCTCGCACCGGTCGCCCTGTTCATGACGCTCTTTCTCGCACGCGAGGCCTTCCGTCCGCTCGACCGACTCGAAAGGGAATTCCATACCGCGTGGTCGGCCAGCGCCGCGGCTGCACCGATTGCAACGCTACTCGCCACCGAGCCGGAGGTGCGCGAGCCGCCAAAACCCGCTGCGCAGCCAGCGGCAGGCGACACCGTGTTCGACGATGTGAGCTTCGCTTACGGTGAAGCCGACGCACCGGCGCTCTCGTCCGTCTCCTTTGCCGTAAGGGAGAGGGAGTTCGTCGCCCTGGTCGGCCCGTCAGGTGCGGGCAAGTCCACCGTCGTCTCGCTCCTGCTGCGATTCTTCGATCCGACGTCCGGCCATATCAGGATTGGCGGAACCGATATCCGCGAACTTTCTCTCGACACGCTGCGCTCGCTCATCAGCGTCGTATCGCAAGATACCTACCTGTTCCACGGCACAATCGAGGACAACCTCAAGATCGCCAAACCGGATGCGACGCGCGATGAAATCCGAACCGCGGCGAAGGCCGCGCATATCGACGACTTCATCGACAGCCTGCCGCACGGTTACGCCACCGAAGTCGGCGAGCGCGGCGCGCACTTGTCGGGCGGCCAACGCCAGCGCCTGGCGATCGCACGGGCGCTGCTCAAGGATGCGCCGATCCTTCTGCTCGATGAGGCGACCTCAAGCGTCGACCCGGCGAGCGAGCGTGCCATCCAGAATGCCCTCGATGCGCTCGTCGGTCGGCGTACCACACTCGTGATCGCGCATCGCCTGTCCACCATCCGCAAAGCCGATCGCATTCTCGTGCTCGACCGCGGCCAGGTTGTCGAGGAGGGCGATCATCGGAGCCTTGAGGCTAACGGCCGGCTCTATTCTCGTTTGATGCAGGCGCAAGGAGAAGCCGCATGACCGATATGGCCATCACGGACGCGTCACAGACGCGCGAGCACTCGACCGGGATTCTCGGCCTCATTCCACCGGTCCGCAGCCGTCGCCTTGTGGCGCTGACGCTCCTCTCCGGGATCCTTGCACAGGCCGGCGCGCTGGCGAGCCTCGGCGTCGGCGCCTGGCTCGCCACCTACTCGGCCAAAATCCAAGCGGCCGTCGACAGAAGACCCAGCACAGATTGGTCGGGCAGGTTGCGGGCGTGGGTTCGCGCTGCCGTAGACGGTTAGTTCGAGACCGTGAAGATCCGCGACCTCGTATTCCACTAACCGATATCCGTCTCAAAACTCGTGCGGGGAATTTGGAATGATCCTGAAGGTGCGCGCTGTTAGGAGCTTCACATGCTGACAACCGAACATCTTACCAAGCGCTTCAACGGTTTTACCGCGGTCGACGATCTCTCACTGAGCGTCGCGGCCGGCGAAATCTTTGCGCTGCTCGGCCCGAACGGCGCCGGCAAGACCACAACGATCAATTGCTTCCTCGGCTTCCTCTCGCCTGATGAGGGCCGCGTGGTGGTCGATGGCCTCGATGTTGGAACGCATGCGCTCGAAGCCAAGCGGCGCCTTGCCTATATCCCCGAGCAGGTCAACCTTTACGGTCATTTCTCCGGCGTCGAGAACCTGGCCTATTTCGACGAACTCGCCGGCGCGCGCCATGACGATACGGCGCTACGGCAATTTCTGTCCGAAGCTGGCCTGCAAGCTGACGCCCACGATCGCCGCGTGAGTGGCTATTCAAAGGGCATGCGACAGAAGGTCGGCATCGCCATGGCGCTCGCCAAGAGTGCGAAAGCACTTATCCTCGATGAACCGACGAGCGGCCTCGACCCGAGCGCGTCGCATGAGTTCACCGTTTTGCTGCGGCGGTTCGCCGAGAGCGGTGCCGCCGTGCTGATGGCGACCCACGATCTCTTTCGCGCCAAGGAAGTCGCAAGTCGGGTCGGCATCGTCCGTCATGGCAAGCTCGTGCACGTCGCTCACCGCAGCCGAACTCAGTCACACCGATCTCGAAAGACTCTATCTTGAAGTCATGGAGTCGTGACAGCCATGATAGCGACCATCGCCCGTAAGGAGTTCAACGAACTCATTCGTGACGGCAGGTTTCGTTGGGCCGCCTCTATTGTCTTAGCGCTGTTGGTCACAGCCCTTGTAGCTGGCGGTCACTATCAGCGCGATCTGGTCAAACAGCAGCGCGCCGCGCAGGCCGCTGAGCAGGCGCGGTGGTATGCGCAAGACCCGAAGAACCCGCATTCTGCCGCTCACTATGGACTTTATGCCTTTAAGCCGCGTGTTGCTCCAGCGTTTCTCGACCCAGGCGTCGAGCCCTATACGGGCATCGCGGTCTGGCTTGAAGCCCACAAGCAGAACGAGATGATATTTCGGCCGAGTGAGGACGCGACAGTCGCACAACGCTTCGGTGAGATGACAGTCGCCCTCGTGTTGCAAATCGTGCTGCCGCTCGTCATCATCATGCTCGGATTCAATGCGTTTGCCGGCGAGCGGGAGCGTGGCACGCTGCGCCAGCTTCTCAGCGTCGGACTGAGGCCACGGGACCTTGTCGCCGGCAAAATGTTGGGCTCCGCCGCTGCCTTGGCATTGATCGTAGGGCCGGCAGCGCTGCTAGGTGCAACAACTCTCGCGTTGATCGGGCCGGCTGGCGGCGAATTGCGATTCATCCTGCTGGCAGTCGCCTATCTGCTTTATCTTGGCATCTTTCTGTTCCTCACTCTCGCCGTATCCGCACGCGCATCTTCGTCACGCTTTGCATTGGTGGTCCTGCTGGCTTTTTGGGCAGTGAATTGTCTGCTCGCGCCCCGCGTAGTGTCGGATTTGGCGGCGGAGCGCCATCCACTCCCGGAGGGGGTCGCGTTTAAGGCCCGGCTGCAGGCAGCGCTACACGATCCGGCAGGTCCGTCGAGAATGATGAAGGAACGAACAGCCGAATTGCTTCAGAAGTACGGCGAGACGCGAGAGGAAGATCTCCCCGTCAATCTCGCGGGCTTGAGCCTTCAGGTCGGCGAGGAGCACGGTTACGAGGTCTTTGGCAAGTTCTACAATGAACTCTACGCGCCGATGAAAGCGCAAAACCGCCTGCTGTCGCGCGCCGCTGCATTCTTTCCGCAACTCGGTATCCAGGCGATCTCGATGGGGCTTGCGGGCACGGATCTCGCCCAGCATCTCGATTTCATACGCGCGGCGGAAGAGCACCGGCGTGCCGAACTCAAGATCATCAACGACGACATTCTTGAGCATCCTGTGAAGGCCGGAGACGTGCATCTCGGCGATCGCGAACTATGGGCGAGAGTACCCGCATTCCACTATCAGGCGCCCTCCATCGGCTGGGTGCTGTCGAACCACGCACTCACATTTATCCTCCTCCTCCTCTGGTTCGGACTCGCTGCCTGCTTCGCCTGGACCGGTGCAGCGCGGCTCCGCCCGCTATAGGTGATTCCATGTTCAAGACCGTCTTTCGGTGGGAGCTTCGGGCACTGCTGCGGGATCCTGCATTTTGGGCAGTGCTGATTTTCGGCATCGTTGCACTTGGCTTCGCGCTCATTAACGGGGAGCGCTGGCGCGCGCATTTGGACGAAGTGCGCGTAGTGGCTGCACAACAGGACGCTTCGGCGCGCGCGGCGGCTCGGGCGACAGCGGCTCGTATCGACAGTGGACAGCAACCTCCGTCCTTGTTCGATCCACGGAGCGCTTTCGTTTACGCGGATTATCTCATGTCGCATTTCGCCGTTCTGCCGGCGACGCCTCTCGCGGCCCTGACCGTCGGCCAGAGCGACCTCCTGCCGTCGGCGCTGCCGCTTGCGCCCGGTCGCCTTCCTTCGCTCGCAGACGGTTCCGAGCCCGAGAATCCACATCGTCTTCTGATCGGCCGTTTCGACCCCGCGTTTGCCGTCATCTTTTTGCTCCCGCTCCTGATCATAGGACTGAGCTACGCGTTGCTCGCGGGCGAGCGGGAGCGGGGTACTCTGGCGCTCCTGCTCGCGCAACCTTTGACACTGCGAGCGCTGTTCGTCGGCAAGATCGCGCCTCGAATCCTCCTGGTGGTCGGATTGCTGCTGGCGTTCGCCGCGATCTCAGCAGCCATCGTTCCGGTTTCGGCCTGGCCGCGTCTGGCTATTTGGTTCGCCATCGCCATCGCCTACGCGGCTTTCTGGTTTGCCTTCACCGCAGCAGTGGTAACTCGCCGCGGCAACACAGCTACGCACGCAGTGACGTTGGCGGCCGCGTGGCTTGCCCTGACGCTGTTGGTGCCCACGCTTGTCAATCTTGCCGTCAAGACAATAGTGCCCGTGCCCTCGCGGGTCGAATTGATTCTTGCTTCGCGTACCGCGACCGACCAGGCGACCGCCGAGCGCAGCAATCTTCTCGGCGCGTTTTATGAGGATCACCCGGACCTTGCTCCTGCTGGCAGTGATGCCACACATGGCGCAGACTTCATCACGCTGCAGTTGGCCACCAGCCAGAGAGTCGAGCGTGATCTTGCCCCTGTCCTTGCTCGTTTCTCGGATCAACTTGCCCGCCAGCGGCGGCTGGTGGAGAAGCTGAAATACCTTTCCCCGGCACTGCTCGCGCAATCGGCGTTCGCCGACGCAGCCGGAACGGGCTCGGCTCGCTATGATCGATTTTTCGAGCAAGCACGCACGCATCATGCGGAATTGCGAGCGTTCTTCGAGCCGCGCGAGCTGAACAAAGACAAGTTTGTCGCCTGGGATGACGTGCCGGGGTTCGATTACGTGGAGGAACCGATTATCTCAGTTGTCATGCGCCTTGCGCCTGCTTTCGGCGCGCTTCTCTTTGCGGCACTCGCCTTCGGTCTCCTCAGCTGGTTGGCGCTGCGCCGCCAGATCCTCGCGTAATGATGCGCGCAGTGAGGATCGATCCCGTGCTCGATGGAGCAATCATCGGAGCCTTGAAGCCAACGGCCGGCTCTATTCTCTTTTGATGCAGGCGCAAGGAGAAGCCGCATGACCGCTATGGCCATCACTGGCGCATCACGGGAGACGCGCGAGCGCTCGACCGGGATTCTCGGCCTCATTCCACTGATCCGCAGCCGGCGCCTTCTCCTGGCGCTGACGATCCTCTCCGGAATCCTTGCACAGGCCGGCACGCTGGCGAGCCTCGGCGTCGGCGCCTGGCTCGTCGGTCACGCCGTTACAGGAGCCGCGGCGGAAAGCCTCGTCCCGCGGTTCTGGCTGCTCGGCATCGTTGTCGTCATTGCCGCCAGTTCCCGCTGGTGGCAGGCCTATATCTCGCACGATCTTGCCTTCGCGTTGATCGAGACGTTGCAGGTCGGCATCTACGATGGGCTGGAGCGCGCCGCGCCCGGCTACGTGCTCGGCCGGCGGACTGGAGAACTCGCATCCGTAGCAACCACGGACGCTGAACTGATGCAATTCTTCTATGCCCACACGCTAGCGGATTATGTCGGCGCCGCTCTCGTCCCACTTGCAGCGCTCGTGGCGCTCTTCCTCGTTCACCCGCTGGCTGCACTGACGTTGTTGCCGTTCTTACCGCTGGTTGCCTCCGTGCCGTTCTGGCTGGCGCGGCGCGCAGCCGCGCAGGGCGAAGTTGTGGTCCAGAAGCTCGGTCTCCTCAATGCCGAGACCGTGGAAATGGTCCAGGGGCTGCGTGAATTGACCATCTTTGGTCGCGCGCGCGAGTTCCTGACCCGGCTGATGGCACGGACCCAGGCGTTCGCCGTGGCGCAACGGCGCTACGGCTCGCGCGCCGGACTGGAATTTGCTGCCATCGACATCCTGACTGCGCTCGCAGTGCTGACTGTCGCCCTGGTTGGAATTGCGCTGGTATCCCGCGGCAACCTCGACAGGGCGCTGTTCCCGCTCGTCATCGTGCTTGCGGGCGGCGCGCTCGCCCCGATCGTCGAGGTGACGCAGACCGCGCGCAAGCTCGGCGAGCTGCACGCCGGTGCGGCCCGTGTGCTTGGCATTTTTCATCAGCGCGCCGCGATCACCGATAGCGGGCGCAGCGAAAGGCCATCCGACGCGATCGTTCGCTTCGCGGGTGTCGGGTTCGCTTATGCCGAGGGCGGCCGCGACGCTGTCCTCGACGGGGTGGATTTCACGATTCACCCCGGCGAGACCGTAGCGTTGGTCGGCCGGTCAGGCGCGGGCAAGACGACCTGTGCAAATCTCCTGCTGCGATTTTGGGATGTGCGCGAGGGCCGCATCAGCATCGGTGGGCGCGATATTCGCGAGTTACCGGTCAGTACACTCCGGAAACTAGTCGCCTACGTGCCGCATGACGTCCATCTTTTCAACGAAACGATTGCGGACAACATCCGGCTCGGCGCACCCGATGCATCGTTCGCGTCCGTCCAAGCCGCAGCGCAACTTGCGCAGGCGCATGAGTTCATCGAGGCGTTGCCAAGCGGTTACGACACCGTTTGCGGCGAGCGCGGAGCGCGCCTTTCGGGCGGGCAGCGCCAGCGCATTGCCATCGCCCGGGCTCTGCTTGTCGAAGCGCCAATCCTGGCGATGGATGAAGCATCCTCGAGCCTCGATACCGAGAACGAGCGAGCCTTGCAGACCGCCCTGAACGCGATCCGGCGCGACCGTGCTGTGCTTATCATCGCGCATCGACTTTCGACCATCCGTAGCGCGGACCGCATCGTCGTGCTCGGCGGCGGCCGCGTGGTCGAGGAGGGGCGCCACGACGATCTCGTGGCCCGCGGCGGTGCCTATGCCGGCCTTGTGTCCTCGCCGGGAGCCTTGGAATGATGCGCCACGATCTCGCGCAATGGCCGCTGGTCGTCAACGTCGCAGAAGGTGCTCTTACGCTTGAGGATTATGCCGCGGACGCGCCGGCTCGATCGGGCGAGCGGTGATGTTGCATGGAAATGATATTGCGCTGATTGCCGTTAGCGGTTCCAGCGCCGCTTCCGGTACAGACCTGGCCGTGATGAGCGCGAACGACAAGACTGAGACCGAGGCGATGTCTGCACAGGATGAGCGACGAGAATTAGTGTCCATGATCATCTCTGGCATTGTTGCCGTGGTTGGCCTGCTTTGCCTCGGGTACGATCTTTCCGATGACTCACTCGGCCACGGCGATGGGACGGTCACATCGGCGGTCATTTCTCGGGCAGGCGTGATCGTTACGCCGTCCGAACGATCGGGCTATCTCTCGGCGCCGTAGACGGCACCCGCCTCCAAACAAGCGACGGTTGGACGAGCCATGCGCTGAACCCAACTCATCGTGTGGACTTGGCAGAGACAGATTTTCCGCGAGGCTTCCCATGTTCGCCGACAAGGATGCGTTAGCGCATCCGTCCCGCGAGGCCAGGCTCTCGTTGTAGTCTATTGCCGAGCGGCTGGCGCGCTTGAGGAACTCGGACGGCACGATGGTCGCCATGACGCCAGCGGACCATCACGATCTGCTCAAGCGTCCTAATTCCTGGCCTTGATCGCACCTAATCCTTTGCCTTATTGTGGATCGCGATGTCAGCCAATGGCACTAGTCAGCCCGAAGCCGCTCCGCGAAGCCCTAGTATTCGGTTTGAGGCCAACGCCGATCGGGTCCCCACCCAGCTTCTAGGTGTCGCCACTACGGTTGCAGACGCAAGTTGGGTGGCCAACGACATTCTCTGGCCGAGTTGCGTGCCTACGCGTATGTTCACGAAAGCAGATTCGCGCTCGCGCGGTTCGTGCACTAAATTCTCGCGCCCGCCGGTTTGACCACCGACCTTTATCACGTGACGAAGACGATCCGAGATGTCTCGTCATTCTCTCCGACGCACCTCGAATGAGCCAACGCACCATGGCTACTGCCGCGATACTTAGACGACGTCCCCGCACCAAGCCCGCTGAAGTCAGGCGTGAGGAACTCATGGACGCGGCGCAAGCATTGTTTCTTGCGAAGGGATTCGATGCCGCAAGCGTGGACGAAATCGTCAAAGCGGCTGACGTCGCCAAAGGTACCTTCTATTTCTACTTCAAAACAAAGGAAGACGTGCTGCAGGCGCTTCGTGCGCGCTTCGTCGAGGACTTCCATACCCGGCTAATGGATGCGGTCGATTCCAAGGCGCCCGACGATTGGGTGGGGCGGCTGGACGCATGGGTCGGCGCTGGCGTGAACGGTTATCTCGACGAGTTTGAGTTACACGATCTTGTTTTTCACGAATTCCGCCCATCAAATCGACAGAGGAAGCACGACAATCCCATCATCGCACATCTGACAACGTTGATCGCAAGCGGCGAAAAAGCAGGTGCCTGGAAAGTTCGCGATGCGCGTTTGACCGCCGTGATGCTCTCCAACGCTCTTCACGGCGCGGTCGATGATGAAATCGTCGCGTCTGTTAAGTCGAGCCGCACGCGCTTGGTTGCCGAAGTCCGTGCGTTCTGCCGCTTGGCGTTACGGCTCCCAGCCAAATAACAAAAGCGTGGTACCCGCCAAATCCAAATATTCGATGTTGTGGGTGAGTACTATGCTATGAAGGTCGCTTTCGACGAGATCGTGGCGACCGCCGTGAAGCACCAGGGACCGGCTCAACGCCGAGATCAACGAGAAGCAGGTCCGGTCGATCAAGTACCAATTCCCTATCGCCAAGTTACCGCTTGCCAATGATCTCGCCGGTGCCGGCTTCATCGCTCAGCCGAAGCTGCATTCGATCTGTGCCGTGGCCGCTTCTTCAATGTGGCGACCTCGTCAACCGCCTCGAGACCGAGACCCGCAACGGATGCAAGGATGGCTCGCCGAGCATCTGACCCGCACGGGCTTTATTGTCCTGGACGAACTCGAGTAATTACCCTTTGCTCCGTCCCGCGGCCTGCTTCTCTTCCATCTCGTCAGCCGGCTCTGCGAGCGTGCCTCCGTTATCCTCACCACCAATCTCTCGGCGAATGGCCGAGCGTGTTTGGCAATGCCAAAATGACCACGGCGCAGCTCGACCGGCTAATCCATCACTGCGACATCGTCGAGACCGGCGACGACAGCTGGCGGTTCAAAAGCCGCAATGACGTCCAAGCAACTCGCTCGTCTCGCCTCCGCAACCCCGGCCAGTTCCGAACCGAGCGCTGCCGTCAAACCCCGCCGCGAAGTCAAAATTGGGCGCCATGAGGGCGCATTGCCTCACTAAAAATGTTACCGGACAACTTCCCTGTCGAGTCTGGGGCGGAGCTGCCGAATCAGTTCGGTGGCGACTATGGCAGGGAAGATCAGCATGCGCGCAAAGCGCGAGATCACATCAGCGCTGGCCGAGCGTTATCGGTCGAGCGGGCGGCTCGAGAAGGGACGGATCCTAGACGAGTTGTGCGCCGTTACGGGCTGGCATCGCAAGCATGCGGTACGTGCACTTCGGCCACGCGAGACAGTTGGGCCGGGCAAGGTCGAGGCACCGCAAGAGCGCAAGCGTAGATATGGCGCGACGGTCAAGGATGCGATGAAGGCGCTGTGGGAGGCGTCGGATCGGGTGTGCGGCAAGCGGCTCAAGGTGATGATCCCGACCTTGCTGCCTGCTCTCGAGCAACATGGCCGATTGCAGCTTGGCCAGTCGGACCGTGATCGTGTTCTGGCCATCAGCGCCGCCACCATCGATCGCCTGCTCGTCGATGTGAAGATCGCAGCGAGCGGCGGCAGGCGGCGCCGTGCCGGATTCTATTCGGCAATCCGGCGCGAGGTCCCGATCCGCACGTTCAATGACTGGAACAGCCCGGTGCCCGGCTTCTGCGAGGTCGATATGGTCGCCCATGGCGGCACGTCGGTGGCTGGCTCGTTCATCCAAACCCTGACGATGGTCGATGTCGCCACCGGCTGGACGGAGTGTCTGCCGCTGCTGACGCGGGAAGGTTCGCTGGTCGTCGAGGCGATCAACCGCGCACAGAGCCTGTTCCCGTGGCTGTTGCGCGGCGTGGACTTCGACAACGACAGCGCCTTCATGAACGATGTCGTCGTGCCATGGTGTCGCGAACAGAAGCTCGAAGTCACACGCTCGCGCGCCTATAAGAAGAACGATCAGGCGTTCGTCGAGCAGAAGAATGGTGCCGTCGTCCGCCGCCTCATGGGCTATGGCCGCTTCGATGGCGTCGAGACGGCGCGTATGATGGGCCGCCTCTATGCGGCGGCACGGCTCTACGTCAACTTCTTCCAGCCGTCGTTCAAGCTGAAGGAGAAGCGTCGCGAAGGGGCTAAAGTGATCAAGCGCTATCATCTCCCATCGACGCCCTACGAGCGTGCATTGGCACATCCCAAGGTGACCGCGGCCGCGAAGAAACGGCTCCGCGATCAGTATCGCTCGCTCGATCCGGTCGCACTGTTGGCGGAGATTCGCGCAACCCAAGAGGAACTAGGCAATCGCGTCGATCGTCGTGCCGGACAGGCGCGCGGCCTGCAACCCGCTCACACTAGCGCTCTGCCAGCGACCGCGGCGACGTTCGCGAAGACGCTCGGCAAGATGGTGACGGTCGGCGAGCCGCGTGCCACGCACCGGCGAACTCGTCGGCCCTATAAGACCAGAGTTCGCATGCCGTCCAAGCTCGACCCGCATCTTGCTGCGATCGAAGCCTGGCTCGCAGAGGAGCCGCAGCTGACGGCGCTCGCAATTGTCGGCCGGCTGAGCGAGAAATACCCTGAGGAGTTCGGGAAGAGACAGCATTCGATTGTGCAACGTCTGTTGAGGGTGCTCAGACGGAGGGCTGCCGAAGAGTTGGTCGCCCAGGGCCCGCTCGGCGACGCCACGACCGCTGCTCCATTGCCCGGGGTTGTGGACGGCTCGGGCTATGTAGGGCCCGACCCGCCCACAGCCCCTCTCGTCGAGCAAGCCGGGAAAGCCATCTGGCGCGGCCGATCAATCGACATCGGATCGTCATCGGCAATGGCGCTATCAGGGTAACATTCGCAGATGCGGCAATACGGAGGGGCAAATTTGAACGCCGATTAACAGATTGGGCGTCGCGAGGGACTGAAAGTATCGCATAACAGGAATGGCTCTGTGGGAACAACAGGACCGGAAGCTCCCAATTAAATCGACCCAAATTTCCAAAGCGGACCACAGCCATCGCCGAACCTGCTAACTCGAAATCGGAGAAAGAAAAAACTGTACAACCGTACGAATCGTCGTACATTTGTACGGTACGGCAATCAAGCGAAGCCGGATGGGGCTCTCAATGAAAGATGTCGCAATTGCGGGTTATGCGGAGACGAAGATCGACGTGCGGGGAGGCCGAACATCGTATGAGTTGGCAGGAGACGCACTCGACCAGACTTTGCGTCAGACCAATGTAGACAAGTCTGAAATAGATGGCCTGCTGGTGTCCGAAACTATGAGCGAGAGCGCCAACCCGTTCTGGGCGCAGTATATGGCCGACGTTCTGGGCATAACCCCGACTTGGCTTGAACTGCTAGGGCTCGGAGGCGTCTCCAGCATTGGCGGCGTCGCGCGTGCGGCCATGGCAATTCGAAATAAAGCCTGCTCCATCGCCCTTGTGCTCGCTGCAGACGCGCAGTCCAGCAGCCAAACGCCCGAGCAGGGTGCGCAACGGTTCGAGTTTCAGTATCCCACGGGATTACGCGGTCCTGTCGGTGCGTTCGGGATGATCATGCGGCGGTATGACCATCTTTACGGCTTAAACAGGCAAGCCCTCGCTCGGCTCGCCGTGACCCAGCGCAGCCATGCTCTCCTGAATGACAATGCATGCCCGCGCCTGCGAAAGGCGATGACAGAGGAAGATTATCTAAACTCAAAGCTGGTTTCAGACCCGCTGCGCGTCCTCGATAGCGTCATGGTCTGCGATGGCGCGAATGCTGTTCTGATGATGTCCAGCGATGAGGCGAAGCGACGGGGTCTGAAGGCGGTCTATCCGACCGGTTACGCAGAGTTGACGCACTACAAGGTCACTGAATCGCTCACGGAGATCACCGAATCGGGATTTCTTGAGGCGGGTCCGCGTGCGCTGAAGCAGGCCGGATTGCGAGCGAGGGACGTGCAATCTTTCCATCCGTATGATGACTTCATCATCGCGATCATGTTGCAGCTCGAGCAGATTGGCTTCTGCGACGTTGGGAAAAGCGCTGATTTCATCCTCAGCAAGGATATGACGTTCAAGGGGGACCTCCCGCTTAACACTGGTGGCGGACAGATTTCCGCCGGACAGCCGGGGCTTGCCGGGGGAGGGCTTAACCTGGTCGAAGCCGTTCGGCAGATGTTCGGCGATGCCGGACCGCGGCAAATCAAGAGAACTCAGAATGCAATGGTCACCGGCATCGGTGGCATCCCCTATGCTCGCAACTGGTGCACTTCAGCAGTCATGATCCTGGAGCAATAGAAATGAACGAGAACGTGAAAGCACTCCGGCCTCTTCCCAAAACTGGATCATACATCGACACGAAGGAGTTTTGGGACGGAGCAAAGCGCGGCAAGTTGATGTTGCAGTTCTGCACCGAGGCCAAACGTTTTCAGCATTTCCCAAGGCCGGTAAGCCTGTTCACCGGGCGAAAGACCGTCGAGTGGCGGGAAGCGTCGGGCTACGGAACTGTGTATTCGTGGACTGTCACTCGTTCGCCGTGGCCAGGTCACGAACAGCGGGTCCCGTACATCTGCGCCTATGTCGAGCTCGACGAGGGCGTTCGCTTCTTGTGTAATCTGGTCGATTGCGATGAGAATGAAGTCGAGATTGGCATGCCGGTCGAGGTGCGATGGGACCGGCTTACTGAAGAGATCGCATTCCCCGACTTTGCGCCAAGACGGAGATAGCTGTGAAGCTGCCCGCCTACCTTGCTGCTCAAGCACAGCTTCTGCCGAATAAGGCAGCTCTCGTCTGTGGCGAAAACCGCGTCACATTTCGGCAGCTTCACGAGGACAGCAGCCGTATTGCGACCTATTTGCGCAATTCCGGCATCAATGTTGGGGATCGCATCGCGATCTGCCTACCAAATTGCTGCGAGTTCGTGACGATCTTCTTTGCAATCGTGCAGTGTGGCGCGATAGCGATGCCGATCAATATGCGCCTCTCGTCAAGCGAGATCTCGGCGATCATAAAGGATGCTCAGCCGGCTGCTCTATTCTTCAGCGATTCCGAGCGTGAAGCCGTCGCCAAGCTCGACCCTGCAGGCTTTCAGCGTTTCTTTGTCGGAGAGACCTCAATCCCCGGCGAAACCTCGCTTGCAACTCTCCTTGGGACTCAGATCGAGCAGATAGATGTCCCACCAGAGTGCGACGATTGCATGATCTCATACACCTCCGGAACGACCGGGCGACCGAAGGGTGTGATCACCACGCAAGCGAATTATATCGTTGCGAACGGATTCTTGAACGCGACGTATTGGCGAGTATCCGCCGACGATCGTATCTTGGTCACGACCCCGTTGGCGCATCGAACTGCCTTTGCGCGGGTTGGCAATATGGCCGTCCTGGGCGCGACCCTCTACATCATGCCCCGTTTCGATGCGGAGGAGGCGACCAGGATCATTGAGGCTGAGCAGATCACGCTCATCTCCATCGTTCCGACCGTCGGCCGAATGATGCTGCCGTCCATTGAAGCCAGTTCGGACCGGTATCGCTCCCTCCGCGTCCTTGTGGCGACGGGGGAGGCGTTTCCTGTCGAGGCCAAGCGACGATTGATGGCGGCGCTTCCGCACCTTCAAATCTTTTCTTTCTTTGCGATGACGGAGGCGGGCGCGCTGGCAATGCTCCAGCCGCACGATCAACTCAAGTACAGCAGCTCTGTCGGGCGCGTCACACCAGGGGTGGAGCTTCGGCTAGTCAACGAAGCGGGCGAGCCGGTGCGAACGGGTGAGGCTGGAGAAATATGGGTGCGGTCGGGACTCCCGGGCCAGTATCTTCTATTCAGGACATACTTCAGACAGCCGGACGCGATACGCGACGCGTTTCAAAATGGCTGGTTCAAGACAGGAGATATCGGCCGTTTTGATGAGGAGGGGTATCTCTACATCGTCGATCGAAAGAAGGACATGGTCCTTTCCGGCGGATATAACGTGTATTCCAAAGAGGTCGAGCTGGTCCTTCTGCGTCATCCGGGAGTGGCGGACGCCGCAGTGATCGGTGTGCCCGACGAAATCTATGGGGAATCCGTCGCGGCGTTTGTTGAGCTCGATCCCGGAGCCGCCGTATCGGCCGATGCGCTGATTCAGCGTTGCGCGGAGGAACTCGCGAGCTATAAGAAGCCGAAGCACGTCGTGTTCGTGCGTGAACTACCCAAAAACAGCACGGGTAAGGTCTTGAAGACTGAACTACGCAGCGCTTTCAAAAAACCTCAGATCGTTTAGACAATCCACATCGCCGACATGCCAGAAAACTCCGCAGCAACGAAGCAAGGTTCCTCCACTGTCGAAAGTAGAGGAAAGCTTCAGCAAAGGCACATCGCTGGCGTCGTTTACGACCTGATCGCGGAGCGGGGCATTGAAAACGTAACAATGCGGCAGATTGCCGATGCGGCAAATGTCAGTCTTGGCACGATCACCTATCATTTTCGGTCAAAAGAAGAGCTGATCGCGACGGCGCTCGAGTCAGGTTATGCGTTGCCTGACGACTGGGATCAGTACAAGGGCTCACCGGCTGCCCAGCTTCGTCGCATCGCATTGTCGTATATTGAGCAGATGCCCGCGAACCGATGGTGGCGCTTCTGGATCAACTCGGTCGCGATGAGTACCCGAAATGCCGAGCTTCAGGCGATTCAATCCAAACGCTTCGACAAGCAAAGGCGTTTCTGGATCAAGCTGATTGCGGAGGGGCAAAAGGCTGGCGAGATCAGATCGGATCTTGCCGTTGAAGAGACTGCTGATCGGATGCTCGTCGAGGTTCACGGCCGCATCATTCTTCAACTCGTGAAGCCCGGCTCCAAAATGAGAAATGCTGCGCGCGACGCGATCAATAAAATGATCGATGACGTTCTGACAAACGCATAACTCGCTCGCTTTCATTAATCGGCTAGGACGAAAACCGTGCGCTCGCGCGTCTATGCGTGCGCGGATCATATTGTCGCACGCTGGTACGATATGTCGTACAAACGTACGATTTTGCATTGACAGGAGGTTTTCTCCCCGTACGCTAAGGGGATCAATCGCGATCAGCCGTTCAGGAAGTGCGGTATCGGTTGGCGGTCTTGGTCGTTGTTTGAATCTGGGCAGATGCGCTCTTACCAAGCGGGGACAAACATGACCAAATCGTACTCGATATTCGTCGCGATCATGCTTGCGTTGTCTGTAAGTGCAGAAGGAAGCTTGGCTGCGGAGAAAGTTCGAGCGCTCATTCCTGTGCGCAACATCGATGAATCTCTCGCTCCGTTTCCGGTAGCCAAGTATCTGGGCTACTACGCGCAAGAAGGTCTCGACGTCGATTTGCTTGCTGTCGGCGGGTCGAATGAAGTTGCTATTCAGATAGCGGCTGGGAACGGCGACGTCGGGGAAGCAACTCCCGCGCAAGCGGTGATTGGGATGCAACAGAACGCAAGCGCGCCGCTCGACTTGCGGTACTTCTACAACGCGGGCTATCGGAATATTTGGTCGATCTCCGTGCCCGCGGACAGTCCAGTAAAAACGATTGCTGATTTGCGCGGCAAAAAAATCGGAGTGACCGCGTTAGGAAGCGCCGGCACCACGTATGGAAAAGCTTACATAAGATCTGGGGGACTGAATCCAGATATTGATGTGACGTTTGTACCAATAGGGGCGGGTCCCCAGGCTGCGACCGCGATCCAACAGAAAGTGGTAGATGCAATCGTCTTCTGGGACGCTGCCAACGTGCGGTTCGAACTCAGCGGGATTAACGTGCGGCCGCTCAAGCTCGACGCCAAGCTCGAGGCGCTGCCGGATGTTTCGATCCTGGCGCGTAACGATGTTATTCGCGACAAGCCAAAAATGCTGGTCGGTTTCGCGAGAGCTGTCTCCAAGGCGCTCGATTTTACATTGGCAAACCCGCCCGCGGCGGTCTTGATCACTTGGAAGATGTATCCGGAAAGTCGACCAAAAGAGAAAGATCCTCAAAAGGCCTTGGCCCAAGGCCTGAAGATTAGTCAGTTGAGAATGGCCGGGTGGACCAATCCAAAGACAGGCGGCAAGAATGGTCTCTTTTTGGAGGACGATTGGAAGAACCTCGGTGCCTTTTTGCTGAGAGAAAAACAGATCACTCAACCGGTGCCGACATCGCGCATGTACACCAACGACTTTATCGACGAGATCAACAAATACGACAGAGCGGCCGTTGTACGGCAAGCAAAAGAATTCGATCTGAAATCGGTCCAACAATAAACCGCCGCGACGGAGCAGGGCGCCGGCCGACAGGAACAGTCGGCCGGCGTACTTACTTCCAGCCTGTGGGCGAATGGCGGTTAATCGCATCCAGCAACCAGAGCGTTGAATTCCTGGAATTCGTGTAACCCGGTACATCGCTTCGTGTGACTATTCGGCCCATTACGGTCAAGCGGCGTGAGCACCGCGGTGAGCTGCATTCCACTGCGCTCAATTTTGGGCGCTAAGCTACAGATCGTTCCGTACGCGGGTCTTTCTGTTGACTGAATAGTCAACTTAAGATAACAATTGATTAGCCAACGAGGATCGTCAGATGACCCGTCATGGGCGGCGGTGTCCACGTTAGGCTCGCGGCGCCGATGCTCTGCGTCTCAAGCCGCAATCAGATCGTTAGGAGAGTTAAATGGCTGTCGCACGTCACCCTCGTCCCAAGGAATTAGAGTCAGCCTCCCTTGAGGAAATTATGGACCGTTTTGTCGCTCGTTACGCTGACCGGCGCGCTGACTGGGCGGCTTTTGAAGACGCCAAGATCGAGGGCTTCAAGCGTGCGCAGCATCGATTTATCGGTGCAGGCGGTTCCGGCAAGCACGGAGACAAATCGGCGATCCCTCCGGGAAACTTCACGCTCTCAATCATGTTTGTGCCTCCAGGGCAGGGAAATGCGGCGCATACGCATGAGGTGGAAGAGGTCTTCTTCGTTCTGCAGGGGCATCTCGATGTCTTCATTCAAGACGAAGACGGTCGCAAAATCGAGAAGCGTCTTGGACCATGGGAGTGCCTTGCCTGCCCGGCTGGCGTCATTCACGGCTACCACAACAACAGCCTCGAACCGGTCTATTTCCAGGTGATGCTTGGCCGCGGCCGGCCTGAAACGATGGGCTATGCCGACGACGAACTGTATAAGCGTCGTGATGCTCACCTGGCGGCGTCCTAACTGAGGCTCCTGATTGGAGGCTTCTGCTGACGTGTCCTTACGCAGCAGAAGCCTTTCAAGTGGTGGCGGACCGTACTTGGTACAGCACGGATGGTCGTGCAAACTGCGGTTGGAATCGCGACCACAGTATCTTCAGCCTCCTGAACATCCGGCGTCCGGGTTGAGAAGGCAGAGCAATCATGTGACGCGAGACGCACATGAGCCGCATTGAGCATGATTTCCTCGGTCAGCGCGAGATTGCTGACGACCTCTACTATGGCGTTCAGACCGTCAGAGGTTTTGAAAACTTCAACATTACCGGCGTTCCGATGAGCCATGAGCCCTTCTTTGTGAAGGCTTTTGGTTACGTCAAGAAGGCTGCAGCGATGGCAAATCGAGATCTTGGGGTCTTGGCGCCGGATATTGCCGCAGCGATCCTGGAAGCCTGCGACCGGCTCATCAACGGAACCGTGAACGATCAGTTCATCACCGACCTTGTGCAAGGCGGTGCCGGCACTTCAACCAACATGAATGCGAACGAGGTGATCGCCAATCTCGCGCTGGAAACGCTGGGCCGGGAGAAGGGCGAGTATCAGTATGTCAGCCCGAACGATCATGTGAACTATGGTCAGTCGACCAATGATACTTATCCTACAGCGCTTCGTCTGGCGCTGATCATGCGGCTTGAGCCGTATCTTGCTGCACTGGGAAAGCTGCAAGATGCGTTCTTTGACAAGGGAAAGGAATTTTCACGCGTCCTGAAGATGGGCCGGACCCACCTTCAGGATGCCGTGCCCATGTCTCTGGGTTCGGAGTTTCGGGGCTGGGGAACGACCATTGGAGAGGAGATTGACCGTACACGAGAGGTTCAAAAGCTGCTCCGAGAGATAAATCTTGGAGCGACTGCGATCGGTACGTCCGTCACCGCTGTCCGCGGCTATCCTCCCCTGGCGGTGAGACATCTAAGCGATCTGACGGGCCTTCAGTTCGTGCTCGCGAACGATCTCGTTGAAGCGACGTCGGATACGGGAGCTTATGTGCAGCTCTCGGGCGCTCTGAAGCGAACAGCGAGCAAACTGACCAAGATATGCAATGATATCCGGTTGCTGAGTTCAGGGCCACGCTGCGGATTGAATGAAATAAACCTGCCTCAGCTGCAACCCGGTTCTTCAATCATGCCTGGGAAGGTCAATCCGGTCATTCCCGAAGTCGTGAACCAGGTCAGTTTCCTGGTCATCGGTCTCGACACCACAATTTCGCTCGCAGCCTCGGCGGGACAATTGCAGCTCAATGTGATGGAGCCGGTGATCGCTTTTTCGCTGTTCTTTTCCATTCGCACCATGGAACGAGCGGTGACGAGCCTTCGCGATCGTTGCATCGGCGGAATAACGGCCAACGAGGAACATGCGAAAAATATGGTTCTGAACTCTTTAGGCATTGTCACGGCATTGAAGCCCTTGTTCGGCTATCGCGTTTGTGCCGAAATCGCCCGGACGAGCTATTTGGAAGGAAAGTCGCTTCACCAGCTAGTCGTGGTGGAGCGAAAGCTCATGTCTCAACAGCAATGGGATGAAATGCTGAGCTTTGAACGGTTGGTCAATCTAGACTTTTCATAGCTTGAAACGCGCAGAAATCATGCCTGTTTGACGGCTTCTGCAAATCTTTCGAAGAATTGATCAGCAAGCTTTTTTGCCGTGCCGTTGATGAGGCGCTGTCCGAGCTGAGCCAGCTTCCCGCCGATTTGCGTCTCAACCTCATAGGAGAGCAACGTGTTTTCGCCGTGATCGGCGAGGCGAACCGAGGCAGCCCCCTTGGCGAAGCCCGCGATGCCGCCGTCCCCGGTACCGGAAATCCGGTATCCTTCCATGGGCGAAATATCAGACAACGTCACTCGACCTTTGAACTTCGCCTTCACAGGGCCGATCCGATTGATCGCGACCGCCTCAAACTCGTGCTCGGACAGGAGATTAAGCTCCTCGCAACCCGGGATGCATGATTTGAGCGTGTCGGGGTCGTTAAGCTTATTCCAGACTGTCGCGCGGGAAGCCGCCAGCTCAATTGTCCCGCTCATCGTCATCGGCATTATCAAGGTCCTTGTTTAAGTGAGGGAAGGTGGCGTCGAACACCACACTAAGAAATGGGCACGCCGCGAAATGTAAGCTCAAGCGAGCTGAAGTTCGACGGTGGTTCGATCCGTGTCATTACGCAGGGATTAACCCACTTCGCTTTTTAATAGTTTGAACCAGGCTAAAAGGAGCGAGGACTGAGGTCTTGGGGTTGGCTTCAAGCGTCTTCGATCGAATTGTCGTGGAGATTTCTCCGAATTCTCCGCGCGCAACGTATGAATGTAGATTGCCTTCAGCGTTCGGATCGACGATCAAACGGACGCGTGTCTTGTCAAAGCCTAGTCCTGCCAGCGCGATAGCGGCCACGACATTTGCATTTTGCGGAAATATCAGTGCAGCTGTCCGAGCTTCGCAATCAATAATGGTATGAGGCTCAGTCACTCTATCCAACTGCACGATCTTCTCGGCAGCCGTTCCCTTCCACGCCGCGGGGGCTTTTCGTCCAGTGTATTCGACAGATGAGAGGCCTGCCTCTCGCGCAGTGCTGAGCGCGTCTATTCCACCGAGAGCTCCGCCGGGAATCAGCAGCTTGCCACCGCCGCTTGAACTGGCGGACCGAAGCGCTGCCTCCAGTTCTGGATCAGCCAGCGCACCAACGGACACGACGAGCAGATCAGTTCCGCGGCGCAGGACGGTTTCGCCGAAAGTTCGCAGTGCGCCATGACCGGCGCATTCCACCACGAGATCTGGTCGTGCCGATAGTAGTCCCTCGATATCGTCGACCACTGGTTTGGAGCAAATGTCGGCTCGGGGCAACGAAAGGACTGCACAAGTCTCGATTTCCGGCTCGGAGTTCAATTGGGAGATGAGAAATCGTCCGATCGCTCCATATCCGATAACTGCAATCCTCAAGGGGAAACTCCACGGTCCGAGGTCAGCTATATGTTGACGATACAGTCAACATGATGTCAAGCTCTCAAGTCAGATGTCGAGCGCGCGCCAGTCGTGCGCATGAGAGAGCAGGAATATAGGGATGAAGATGGCTGAGAGTTCTGTGCGCGCGCCTGTAACGAAGGACGGTCGCTTCACGGTTATCGATCCCTGGACTCAAGTAGCTGCGTTTGACGTGCAGCCGGGCGGAAACGAGGCGGTTGATCGGACGGCAAAATCCGCGCGATCAGCTTTCCAGGCATCTATCAAGGCATCTGCTCATCAGCGTGCATCCTGGCTGGTCGCTGCAGCCAAGGTCCTCGAGGGCGAGTTCGATCGCCTCGTGGCAATGACAATCTCGCACATCGGCAAGCCGCGCCGGGCCGCGGAAATGGAGGTGAAGCGCAGCATCGCGTTTATTCAGGCGTGCGCGCAGCATATCCACAGCATTGGCGGCGAGGTCATCCCGCTTGATGCTGTCCCTGCAGGCAAGGGATTGTTCGGATTTGCGCGGCGCGTGCCGTACGGCGTCGTGGCCGCGGTCACGCCGTTCAATGCGCCGTCCAATTTGCTGGTTCAGAAAGTCGCGCCGGCGCTCGTGACTGGAAACGCCGTCATCATCAAGCCAAGTCTTGAAGGCACGCAGATCGCGGAAGTGATTGCGAAGGCATTTGTCCAGGCGGGTCTTCCGGAAGGGCTCATTCACGTCATTCCGGGCGACCGTGACGAGGCGCTTGCACTTGCCGCGCATCCGGACGTGGATGTCGTTACCCTGACGGGAGGAACTGCGGCGGGAGACGCTTTAGCGCGCGCGGCAGGCGCGAAGCGCTTCCTCGGCGAACTTGGGGGAAATTCAGCGAACATGGTTGCCGCAGATGCGAATCTCGAGGACGCCGTTGCGCGCCTCATTCCATCATCTTTCGAAGCAAGCGGTCAGCAGTGCATCTCGACCCAGCGGATCATCGTGGAGACGTCGATTTTCGATAAGTTTCTCGAGCGCTTCATCGAGGCGTCCAAGCGGCTCAAACTGGGGGATCCCAGACTGCCCGAGACCGATCTGGGGCCTGTTGTAAATGCGCGCGCTGCAGCCCGAATAACCTCTATGCTTGATGATGCGCGGGCACTTGGTTGCAGCATCGTGAGCACTGGTGAAAGCGCTGGATGCGTCATTCCGCCAACGATCGTCGTCGATCCTCCTCCAGAGGCGCGACTGGTTCGCGAAGAGGTTTTTGGTCCAGTGGTGGTTGTCATGCGGGCTGACAGCCTCGACCATGCAATTAAGATCGCCAACGAATGCGAGTTCGGACTGCAGGCGTCGTGTTTCACGACGAGCCTGGCGTCGGCAATGCGGGTTTCGGAGGAGTTGAGGGCGGGTTCCGTCTGGATCAACGAAGCCAGCCGCTTCCGTCTCGATAACTATCCCTTCGGAGGCGTTGGCAGGTCAGGCGTGGGCCGCGAGGGGCTCCCATACGCCCTTGAAGAATACACACAGCCGAAGTTTACCGGCGTCAGGATTGCCTGACGCTGGATGAACGAGCCTAGGACGGCGGTGTTTCCTGCATAAATTCAAGGCAGGCGCGACCTAGTTCGTCCCGGGCAGTGTTGAAGTGGGCAATGATCGATGTGTGATTATGCCCCTTCATCCACTTGAACGGCGGAGCGCGTCCCTTCGTGGCGGCTAAGCGGTGGGCGAGTTCGAAACAGTAAACGTCAATGAGAGGATTCTCAAACTCGGCGCAGGCCACGAAGGTGGGCGGGCTTTGAGCGTCGATATGCGAGACCGGCGATAGATCATCGTAAATTGATGTATCCGGACCGTAATAGGCCATGACGCGTTTGGCGTTCGGATTATCGTCTCGCGCATCAGCGCGGACTCTCCCGCTGATGATCAGAACACCGGCAAGGCCGTGGCCAGCAGTTGGTTGCAGCCTTTTATCGTAGGCATAGCTCCCGACATGAGCGCCTCCCGCGGAATGGCCCATGAGGAATATGCGCTTCGGATCGACGTTAATCCGGCTGGCGTTGGCCCGAACCCAGCTCACGACTTTCGCGATGTCGAACGTTGCTTCCGGATACTGAATCTCGGGCGCAAGGCGATAGCCGACATTAACGCCGACGACGCCGTGCCGGGTGAAGTAATACAGCACGTTGGCGTAGATTTCAGTGCTGCGATGCCGGCTGCCCTCGGTGAAAGCCCCGCCGTGCACGAAAATGAGAGCGGGTCGTTTTCCGACGGCGCCTCTCGAGGGGGTAAACAGCTCAAATTTCTGCCTCTCATGCTCCCCATAGGAGATAGTCTCGACAGCGATGTTGTCCTTCGGCGACCGCTTGAGCACGTCGGTGAACCTGTCGATCATCAACTGAATGTGGCCCTTTGTGTCGGAGGCCCAAACCGGGCCGACCTTCGCCATGAGGTCGGATAATTCAGACGGTATCGTCGGCAGCACAGTCATTCTGCACTCACAGCTTCAGAAGTTTTCGCGCGTTTTCCCCGACGAGTTTACGTTTGTCATCCGGCGATAGTTGAAGCTGATTGATCCAATCCATGCCATCCTGGTTCACGACGTAGGGGTAATCGACGGCGAACATGATCCGGTTGATGCCAAGCTCGAGCATTGTGCACATGAGCGCGGGCGTGGAAAAAAATCCGCTCGTCGTCACGTGGAAATGTTCACAAAACGTCTTGCGGAAATCGAGCGGCTTCTGGCCGGGGCGGGCGAGCGCCTGATTGACGCGCCATAGCAGAAATGGCAGCGTCTCTCCAAGGTGCCCGAGGATGATCTGGAGCTTTGAGTATTTCTCAAGCGCTCTGCTCAAGATGAGCCGGATAGCAACGGTCGCCGTCTCGACTGTGAATCCCCAAGCCGGCCGGATAACGGTCGGAAATTCATTCGCATAGTCGTCGTAGTAAAGTTTGGTGACGTCCGAATTTGGAACCGAGGGATGCAGATAAATCGGAACGTCAAGTTTTTCCGCGACTTCAAAAATTGGCCAGAACCGCTTATCGTCGATGAACAGGCCGTTTGTTAAGCCGTGAATCATCGCCCCCTTGAAGCCCAGTTCCTTGATGCATCTCTCGAGCTCTAACGCCGCCTGTTCTGGAACCGGAGTCGGAAGGGCTGCAAATGCTGCAAAGCGGGATGGATATTTGGCGCAAGCCTCGGCGAGGCGATCATTCGTTCGCTTTGTCAGGTCGACGGCGATCTCTGGCGGCAATTTCTGTGCAGCCGGTGCGCCGTGGGAAAGCACCTGGATATCGATTCCGGCTTCATCCATCGCACGGAGTCGAACGTCGCCGATCTCCGTCAATAGATCCTGGACGTGCGACTTGTTCTCGCCACCGGGAAAATGCCTTGCCAGTTCAGCATCCCAATAGTGCTCTTCGATGGCAATGACTGGCGCATTGTTATGCATTGCAAAATCCCACTTTTATGCTCTCATACGATTTGACACAGGCTACCCATGTGTTGACCGAATAGTCAACAATCCATATAGTGATCTGGGATTGCCTGGTCACTAACAGCCGTCAGCTTAGGTAGGCGCGGGTGTATCACTTTGAGGAGGCCGTAAGCCGATGGTTGTTTATCGCTGGGGGGCACAATGAAGCCGCCGGTTCTGGAGTATGCCGCGCCCACTTCTGTCGATGAAGCTGTGAAGTTGCTGGCATCAAGCAATGGGAATGCGAAGGTCATTTCCGGCGGACAAAGCCTGATGCCAATGTTGGCCTACCGTCTCGCGTCGCCGGACCTCCTCGTTGATCTCAAGCATCTCAAAAATCTGAACGCAATCACCATCGATGAAGATGGAGTGCGATTGGGCGCGAAAGTGCGCTGGTGCGATATCGAGGCAGACAAGCGACTTTCTGTCAGTCATCCGCTGCTTGCAGAGGCGATCAAGCACGTTGCGCATTACCAGGTTCGGAATCGGGGAACGGTCGGTGGGTCTGTCGCTCATGCGGATCCTTCGGCTGAAATGCCGGGGATCGCACTCACGTGCGAAGCGCAAATGACCATTGTTGGTCCCTCGGGCACGCGGACTGAGGAGGCCGCCGAGTTCTTTATCGGGCCGCTTCAAACGACTCTCGAGCCGGACGAAATTGTGACGGAAATTCGGTTGCCTGCGTGGAGTTCGAAGCGAAAGTGGGCGTTTCTAGAGTTCGCCCGGAGGAAGGGCGATTTCGCCATGGCAGGAGTCGCTCTTTATTACGATCTCGACGAAAAGAATCAGATCGTTGGCGCTCATGTGGGTGCCATCGGCATTGCGGATCGGCCGATTCGTTTAAACGAAGTAGAGGCTTTGCTGAACGGAAATCCCCTGACCGAAAGCCTGATTGCCGCGGCCTCTGCGAAGGCAAGACAAACCGTAGATCCGCCGTCCGATATTCACGCGCCGAGCGAGTATCGGGCAGCCCTTGTCTCGACACTCCTGGCGCGTGGCCTGAAGAAAACGGCGATTTAGGAGCGGATTATGCAAATCGAATTCGATCTCAACGGCAGCTCCGTAAAAGCCGATGTCGAGCCGCGCACCACCCTTGCCGACTGCATCCGCAATAATCTTGGGCAAACGGGAACGCATCTCGCGTGCGAGCACGGTGTATGCGGCGCGTGCACGGTGCTGGTCAACGGTGAGGCTGTACGTTCGTGCCTGATGTTGGCTGTTCAAGTACAGAACGACAATGTGGTTACCGTAGAGGGGCTCTCGGGTGACGAATTGTCGCCGCTGCAAGCCGCATTCCGCAAGCACCACGCGCTGCAATGTGGGTTCTGCACACCAGGCTTCATCACGACAGCGCACGCGCTGCTCAGCCACGAGCCGGACGTCGATGAAGAGCGAATTCGTGATGTCCTCTCCGGCAATCTCTGCCGGTGTTCGGGATATATCCCCATTGTCGAGGCCGTCTTGGAGGCGCGCAGCTCATACCGGAATGCAGGTGGCAAGTCATGAAAGTATCAAATTCCTACATCGGCCGCCCGATGGAGCGCGTTGAGGACTTCCGCTTGGTGCGGGGCGCTGGCACTTACGTCGCTGACGTCAACAGGCCAAACCAGCTCTATGCGGTAATTTTGCGAAGCTCCACTGCTCACGGGATTATCGAGTCGATCGATACTCAAGCCGCTCTCGCACTCGAAGGCGTTCACGCCATCCTGACGGCTAAGGATTTCGGAAATACGGTTCCGCGGATTCCGTTGAGGTTGCAGCCATTACCGCAGCTTGAGACCTTTCATCAACCTGTGATTGCAGACGGCAAGGTTCGCTATGTCGGTGAGCCGGTCGCCGTGGTGGTTGCTGAAAGCCAGGCCATTGCCGAGGACGCGCTTGAATACGTTGGCTTGGACATTGAACCGCTGGCCCCTGTCGCCAATCGTGCTCATGCAGAAGCTAAAAAGTCACTGCTTTTCGAAGAACACGGTTCGAACGTTGCCATCACCTGGAAGGCCTTCCGCGGCAATGCGGACGAGGCCTTTAAGACTGCCGATTACGTTCGGCGTGAAAGGTTCAAGGTACAACGGCACGCTGCGATGTTCATGGAGCCACGTGGCTTTGTGGCAGAGTGGGACAATGCGGCCGGCAAATTGACCGTATGGGGAGCGGCGAAGACGGCTTGGTATAACCGCCGTACTCTCGCTGCCCAAATGGGCCTCGATCTAGAGGCGGTTGATCTGATCGAGGTGGATGTCGGCGGCGGTTTCGGATCTCGCGGAGAATTCTATCCGGAAGACTTCCTTATCCCGGCCGCAGCGAAGATCGTCGGCCGGCCCGTTAAGTGGGTGGAAGATCGGCGCGAGCACATGATGAGCGCTAATCACGCGCGCGATGTGGAGTGCGAAGTCGAGTTCGCCGCAACACGCGACGGCAAGTTCATTGGGCTGCGAGGAGAGGCGTGGTGCGATACCGGAGCTTATGTCCGGACGAACGGTTCGGTCGGGCCGCGCAACATCGCACAATACATGAGCGGTCCGTATTGTTTCGAGCACATCGATATCAAAAGCGCGATGTTGACCACAAACAAGACGCCCTGCGGAACGTACCGAGGCCCGGGCCGCTATGAAACAGATTTCATTCGCGAGAGGATGATTGATTTGGCCGCTCAAGACCTGAACATCGACCGTGTCGAAATACGCCGGCGAAATCTGGTGGCGGATGCTCAGATGCCTTATCCGCTTGCGTCGATTACCCCCTACGACAGTTCGACGGATCTCGACAGCGGTGACTATCAGGCGGTCTTTGATCGCTGCTTGCGCGAATTCAAATGGGAAGAGAAATCCAAGCTTCGCGGACAGCTTATCGATGGCTACTATCACGGCCTGGCCGTGGGAAGCTTCATTGAGGGGGGCGCGGCAGGCCCCAAGGAAGAAGTTCGACTGGTGTTGGAGCCCGGTGGATTGCTGACGG
The DNA here is from genome assembly GCF_029990105.1 of Bradyrhizobium sp. Arg237L. Lineage (NCBI taxonomy): Bacteria > Pseudomonadati > Pseudomonadota > Alphaproteobacteria > Hyphomicrobiales > Nitrobacteraceae > Bradyrhizobium > Bradyrhizobium sp. Arg237L. Next base: position 164,735 of record NZ_JAQMIL010000003.1, read on the forward strand.
TCTACATGGGATCGTCTTCGGTCGGGCAGGGGCTGGAAACCATCATGGCGCAGATCGCTGCGGATGCGATGGAGATCTCATACGAGAAAATTACGATCCTTCACGGCTCCACGAGCTACGTGAAGGATGGCTATGGAGCCTATCATTCTCGCTCAACCGTGATGGGAGGATCTGCAATCCTCGTTGGTGCTGAGAAGTTAAAGGACCTCATCCGAGAAAAGGCGGCCGCTCGTTTTGGATGTGCGCCAACTGACGTGTCGCTCGGTGAAGAGCGGGCAACTTTCCGACAATCCAGCATACCGTTCGGTGAGCTTTCGGAAGAGCCGCTGGAGATCGAAGCCGAATTCCTCAACAAGAAGTACACATGGGCTTACGGCACCCAGGCCGCCCACGTCGGGGTCGATCCTGGCACCGGTCACGTCAAGGTCCTTGACTACATGTCGGTCGAAGACGTGGGGCGCATGATCAATCCATTGACCCTTCACGGACAGGCCATCGGCTCCATTGTTCAAGGTCTCGGCGGCGCCTTCCTCGAACATCTCGTTTACGACGATGAAGGGCAGCTTCTGACGGGTTCCTTCGCCGATTACCTCATGCCAACGGCGTCCGATTTCCCCAAGATCCAATCGATCACGGTTGAACTGAAACCCTGCCCAAATAATCCCTTGGGCGCCAAGGGCGCGGGAGAGGGGGGCCTTATCCCTGTGGGCGGCTTGATGGCAAATGCTATTGCCGACGCGCTGTCCCATCTCAACGTGCAGCCTATGGAATTGCCGCTGTCGCCGCCGAAAATCTGGCAGTTAGCTGAGAATGCGAGTGCGGGTGTTTCGCTGGCTTAGAGCGTTTTTGTTTGATTTTCGCGAGCGTTTACGCTCTCTCGTCTTATGGTGAGGGCACGCTCGCGTCCAAAGAGGCATATGGGCCTTAGGATACGGAGGAGTTTTCACTTCAGCTATCGAAGATAAGGGAGACCGTCTTGGCGCGTCGAAGTAGCGATCCAGCTCGTGTTCGGGAAAAGATTCTGAAGCTCGCCATGGAGGAATTCGGTCGTATTGGATTCGAAGGGGCGCGCGTTGATCGGATTGCTGAGCGGTGCAATCTCAGCAAGAACATGCTGTACTACTATTTCAAGTCCAAGGAGGGATTGTTCGTCGCTTCGCTTGAAAAGATGTACGAAGCGTTTCGTGATCAGCAGCGGGATTTATCCATCCGCGCAAGCGATCCAATGTTCGCAGTGGAGCAGCTGATCGAGCACACGTTTGTTGCTCTCGAAAGCAATCCGAATCTTATTCGGCTGCTCAACGAAGAAAATAAGCATCGCGGCAAATACATTCGAAAGTCGAAGCGGATTCGGGATCTGTACAATCCGCTTGTCGAGACCCTCAGTTTCATTCTCGATCGCGGGCGGAAGGATAAGATATTCCGGGCGGATCTCGATCCCACGCTGGTTTATCTGACGCTGTCGTCGCTATGCTATCACTATCTCTCAAATCAATACACCTTGGAAATTGCCCTTGGCCGTGATCTCAGTTCTGTCAGTTCGCGCCAGCACTGGGTCCGTCACGTGACAAACGTTGTCCTGCAATTCTGCATCTTCGATCCAGAAGATATGTTGCGCCAAAAAGCTGGAATGAAATCTCTCGAAATCGATGCGCGCGAACGACGCAAGGTCGAGTCTTGAAAAATAAGACTGTGCGCGCAGCACAAATCGAGTGCAGTGCACGCCATTCCGAGAGCTGCGCTCCGTTCCGTTAACATCCGCATTTATGATTGAAGGCCAACTGGTTAGATGAGGTGACGACAGAGAATTCGTCGCCTCTCGCTACATTTGGTCGTGTCGAATTTGCAGAAGCTACAACAATTAGGCAATTCGCGTTGCGTGTTGCCTGAATGCTTTGCAGCAAAAGACATTTGTAGCTAGACAAATCCTAAAAAGCCCAGTTAACTTCCTGGTCAACATAGACCAAATCGTCGCGTATGTGGCGCGACAGATTAAGGCGAAGTGGATTAGGGATGATTGGTTCGAGCGCCCAGCTGAAAAACAGGGATGGTGAACGCGTTGCTGATATTCCCGCGAGGCCGGCAATGATCAGAATCGCTAATTTGGAAAAGCGATTTAATACGCGATCAGGTGAGACGGTAAATGCGCTGACGAATGTCAATCTCGACATTCGCGAGGGCGAATTCATTTCGGTCGTGGGGCCGAGCGGATGCGGCAAGACGACGCTGCTGCGCATTTTAGCGGGACTGGAGCAGGCGACGTCGGGCGTGGCGGAATGCGCGGGCGCGCAGATTACCGAGCCGCGTCCCGATGTAGGAGTCGTCTTTCAGCAGGCGACGTTGTTGCCATGGAATACAGTGCTTGAGAACGTTCTGCTTCCCGCAAGGCTCCGGCACGATAAATCTGAAGCTGTTGTTACGCGCGCTCGAGGACTCTTGTCCTTCATGGGCCTGCAGGATTTTGCGGAAAAATATCCGTTTGAACTGTCAGGCGGCATGCAGCAGCGCGTGTCGATTTGCCGCGCTTTGATGCGCGAACCGCGCATCTTGCTCATGGATGAGCCGTTTGGTGCGCTCGATGCAATGACTCGCGAAGCCATGAACATGGAGCTGATGCGAGTTTGGTCGGAAGAGAAGAAGACCGTCGTCTTCATCACCCATAGCATTCCGGAAGCCGTCCTGCTTGGCGATCGCGTCGTTGTCATGTCCCCGCGGCCGGGAAGAATATCGGAAGTCATCGACGTTGATGTCGGTCGTCCCCGCGGCCTCCAAACGATGGCGACGCCGCGGTTTGGCGAGCTCTGCGATCACATCCGTACAATCTTCGGCGCACAATCAATGACGGCGACCTCGCTATGAGCAAAACCTCATCAAACAAAAACCGGCTTCAATCGATTGTGCTCGCGGTTGTACTTTTAGCCGTCTGGGAAGGTGCATGTCGCCTGTTTGATATCTCGCCGATCGTCCTGCCGACGCCGAGTTCTACCGTTGTGCGCCTCTACGCTTTGTTTGAAAGCGGTACGATCTGGCCTCATCTCTGGGCAACGCTTTTCGAAATCTTGCTAGGGTTTGTGCTCGGCTGTATCGCCGGCCTAGTCGTCGGCGCGATGATATCCCTAATCCCGGCGTTCGAGCGGCTCGTCTATCCTTATCTGGTTGCTCTTCAGACGCTGCCCAAAATTGCCATAGCGCCACTCTTCATCATTTGGTTCGGCTATGGATTGACTTCGAAAGTCGTCATTACGGCTCTTGTCTGCTTTTTTCCTGTCCTCGTCAGCGTCATCGCCGGATTCCATTCAACGGATAAAGATCAGTTGGACATGATGAAGGCGTTCGGCGCGACGAAGTGGCAGGTTCTCGTTCGCCTGAGAATTCCTTCAGCGTTGGTTTTGATCTTTGCCGGATTGGAGATTGCTGCAGTGCTCGCAGTCATCGGTGCGATCGTGGGAGAGTTCGTTGGTGCGCAAGTTGGATTGGGATATCTCGTTGTTACGCTGAATTTCAGCATGGATGTTCCGGGCGTCTTTGCAGTTCTCGTCGTCCTGTCGGTGATCGGTTTGGCGATGCATGGCCTCATGCGCTACGCGGCTCGTCGTTACATTTTCTGGATCCGTCGTAGCGAAGCGCCGGTAATGACTTAAGCGATCCTAAAAGGAGTCGGATATGCCGATTAGACGTTCCCTGCGCCGCCTGTTTCTTTCATCGATGATCGTTGCTGCTGCTGTGTGTGACTTCAGCGCCGCAAACGCACTCGAGAAAGTCCGGGTACTGATCCCAGTCCGCAATATCGATGAGGCTTTTTCACCATTCGTCGTCGCGAAGGAAAGAGGGTATTTCGCTTCCGAAGGTTACGACGTTACGTTGATCGCCGTCGGTGGCTCCAACGAATCGGCAATCCAGGTCTCGGCGGGCAATGCGGAAGTCGGCGCCGCCTCTCCAGGCGAAGCTCTGGTTGGGGTTCAGTCCGGAAAGCTCGACATTCGGTACTTCTACGGGCTCTACTATTCGAATATCTGGTCGGTCGCCGTGCTACCTGATAGCCCAATCAAAGCGCTCAGCGACCTGAAAGGCAAGAAGCTGGGCGTCCAATCAATGGGAAGCGCTGGCACGACCTTTGGCCGCGCGTTTGTACAGGCCGCCGGCCTGAATCCCGACAAGGATATTTCCTTTCTGCCGATAGGTGTGGGAGCGCAAGCCGTTACGTCGATCCGTGAGAAATTCGTTGACGGCCTCGTCTACTGGGATGCCGCGCTAGCCAAGTTCAAGTTCTCAGGCCTCGACCTTCGCGAACTACCGGTAGCGGAAAATCTGCGCTCGCTACCGGATGTCGGATTGCTGGCCCGCAGGCAGACGATCGAGAGCAATCCGAAGATGCTAACGGGAATTGGACGGGCCGTTGCAAAGGGCTACGACTACTCAATGGCGAATCCGGAAGCGGCGGTTCTGATAACTTGGAAAGCGTATCCCGAGGCCGCATCCAAAAACCCAGATAGGGCCGCAGCGCTTAAGGAAGGGGTAATCGTCAATCAGGCGCGGCTCGGCATTTGGAATACGCCTAAGATTGGTGACAAGCACGGCACGTTAGTCCCTGACGATTGGAATCGGCTAATCAACTTCTTCGTCGACCAGAAGGTCTTACCGGCTCCCCTGCCTATCGATCACGTTCTAACGAACAAGTTTATAGATGGTATCAACAACTACGATAGAGCGGTCATTATCAACGATGCGAAGAAGGAAGACAGCTTCAAGCTTCAGGGCGGTTGAGGATCGTCACGCTCGGCCATGTTAAAATCTGGCGTGGTCTTCAGGCCCGGTGGGGTGCAGTTGGTTTCGCTACCCCATCATGACGAACGGCAGGATCGCCGCCGCACCAGCAATCGCGTGCCAAGGCGGCTAATCGCCAGAGCGCGGGGTAGCGCGCCGATCGCATAGCCGATCTAGGCGCCGCGCAAAGACCCGCACCGTGCGATGCCGTGCCCTTCGTTGGCCAGAACCGGTGCACGATCTCCTCGCCAAGCTTTTGCAGGTTTCCGGTTATGAGAACGCGGTTGAGCAACACCCCGTTGAAACGGTTGGCGCCGGAGTTCTGCAGTCCCAGGCCGAGGGCGAGAATGATCGGGCCTGAGGCGACGTCCGCGAAATTGCAAAGTTCGCTAACAGCATCGCGATGACAGCCAGCACTATCCATATCCGCGTGCCCGCGCGATCCGCGAGCCATGCCAAAACGACTCCAGTGAGGAACACAAGGACGATAAGTCGCGACTTCAATGCCGAGAAAGATAGTGTTGCCAATCATGGGGCCGGCAAAGGCATTGAAGTCGATATGTCCGATGGCGTCGGCATATCTGGGCGGTGAGGAAGAGAGGGATCGCCCGAAGCATTGGACGCTCAAAGCCGGTCGGACGCCAGAAGGCGGTCCAATAGGACACTGTGAGCGATTTGACGACCCAATTCATCATCGCGAGGTCGGCCGCGAAGCTGACCGTTCTGAGGCGGCCCAAACGGGCTAAGTGTCTCGTATTCCGAGACGTCCATCGGGTGATCGATAGGCGGATATTGAGCTAGGTTGCGCTGCAACGCTTCCAGCTGCTCGACCAGCCCGCCCCGCAGTGTCTCAAATACTCGCCCGAATTTTTGAAAAGTCATCTAGTGTCTCCGAAGCAATATTCCCAATGGCTGCGGCTCGGGTCAGTTCGTTGACGGTTTTGGCGAAGGGACTGTCCAACGGTCACACATCAAACTGCCTTCGTTCTGACCGCAGATTTCGCTGCTCCCAATTCAGGTAAGCGAGGGTCCCTTCCCCTCGGAACCGCGCGACCCATATATTGCTAGATCATGTTGACGGGATCCAGCCTGACCACCTGCTTCATTCCAAGGCCAGGCAGCACAACAGCCCAACGTTAGGTGGTCAATTTTGGACGCCGATCTCGCGGCTTAGGGGGTCAATAGAGGTGTATCAGCCGCGCCCGCGCCGTCGCCGCACCCCTGACCGGCTCCGACCGCGCGAGCGCCACACTGTGCCGTGGGCAAGCTCAGAAAGGTAAGCTTGACAACAAACCGCAATTAAAGGGCCGAATGACATCCTCGGACAACCAACAGCGCGATGCCCATGACCCACATTGGCGCCACGGGCCGTATGAATCACCCGATGATCCCACCCGTCGCGGCAATGCGGGCCAGATGGAAATCGGTGTCACCGAGCTGGTGATCGATCATAGTCAGCCGCTTGAAGTAGTGGCCGATGCGATATTCCATGGTAACCCCAATGCCACCATGCAGATGAACACCGCTCTGGCCTACGACGCGCGCGGAGCGTCCGATCTGCACCTTGGCCGCCGCGACCGTCTTGGCGCGTTCGTCGAGATCGGTGAAGCTCGACGCCATCGAGGCCAAGTAAGACATGCTGCGCGCGGACTCCAGCGCGGTGAACATGTCGGCGGCGCGGTGCTGCAGCGCCTGGAACGAGCCGATGGCGACACCGAACTGCTTGCGTTCCTTGATATATTCGACAGTGATCTTCAAAGCCTCCTCCATCGCGCCGACCGCCTCGGCGCACAGCGCGATGCGGGCGTCATCGACCACTTGGTCGACGATGGGCAGACCGTCCTCGGCATCGCCAATCGCCGCATCAGCGCCAACCTCGACATTGTCGAGCTTGATATCGGCGGCGCGGCTGCCGTCCTGGGTCTCGTAGCCGCGGATATCGACGCCCTTGGCATTGGCGGGCACCAGGAACACGCCGACGCCCTTGGCGTCGCGCTGGCCGCCGGCGGTGCGGGCGGTGACGACAATGGTGCTGGCGGTGTCGCCATGACCGGCGACGAATTTCTCGCCGTTGAGCACATAGCCCGAGCCGCTCTTCTTCGCCGATGTGGTGACATCGCCGAGATCGTAGCGCGAACCGCGCTCCAGCTGAGCGAAGGCCAGGGTCTTGGAACCGTCAATGATCCCCGGCAAATGCGCTGCGCGCTGCTCCCCTGACCCACGGCGCAGGAAGCCGCCGCCGAGCACCACCGTGTCGAGATAAGGCTCGATCACCAGATTGCGGCCGAGCGCCTCCATCACGATCATTGTCTCGATCGGGCCAGCACCGAAGCCGCCGTCATCCTCCGAGAACGGCAGGCCGAGCAGGCCCTGCTCAGCGAACTTGCCCCAGATTGTTTTGCTGTAGCCCCCCTTCTCGGCGCGATATTTCTTGCGGGTCTCGAAGTCATAGGACGATTTCAGCAGCCCGTCGATGCTGTCCTTGAGGAGCCGCTGCTCCTCGGAAAGATCAAAATCCATTTTCTTTTCTTTCGGATCGCGCGTGACGCGCGTGGTGAGTGCTTGAAGTCGCAATTGCGAGGCGCTCTTGCGCTAGATCAATCCAGTCTTCGCTCGCGGCCTCTGGGTTGCTTCGTCGCTGCGCTCCTCGCAACGACGTCGTTTCGCCAGATCACAGTCCCAGCACCGCTTTCGCGATGATGTTGCGCTGGATCTCGTTGGAGCCGCCATAGATCGACACCTTGCGGTAATTGAAATAGGTCGGCGCGATCGGCGACGCCCAGTCGTCAATTGTGCTGCGCGCATTGTCTTGCACGAATGGCAGCGCGAACGGACCGGTGACCTCGAGCAGCAACTCGGTCAACGTCTGCTGGATTTCCGAGCCCTTGATCTTCAGGATCGACGAGGCCGGATCGGGCTTGCCCTTGCCATGTTTGCCCTCGGCAGCGACCACCCGCATCTGCGTCAGTTCCAACGCCTTCAGCTCGATCTCGGTGGAGGCGAGCTTTTGCCGGAACAGGGGATTCTCGATCAATGGTCTGCCGCCGGCCATGGTCTGAGAGGCCAGCTCCTTGATGCGGCCGATCCGCGCCTTGGAGATGCCGACGCGGGCGATGTTGACGCGTTCGTGGCCGAGCAGGAATTTGGCGTAGTCCCAGCCCTTGTTCTCCTCGCCGACAAGGTTCTCGGCTGGCACCACCACGTCATCGAAGAAGACCTCGTTGATCTCTACCCCACCATCAATCATCTGGATTGGGCGCACCGTAATGCCCTTCGCCTTCATGTCGATGAGGATGAAGGAAATGCCCGACTGCTTCTTGGCGCCGGGATCGGTGCGGCAGAGGCAGAAGATCCAGTTGGCATGCTGCGCCAGCGTGGTCCAGGTCTTCTGGCCGTTGACGATATAGGTATCGCCCTTCCTGTTCGCCGAAGTCTTCAGCGAAGCGAGGTCCGAGCCGGCACCCGGCTCGGAAAAACCCTGGCACCACCAGTCATCCATATTGGCGATGCGCGGCAGATAATGCTTCTTCTGCGCCTCGTTTCCAAACGTATAGATGACAGGGCCGACCATGTTGACGCCGAACGGCAGCGGCGCCGGCGCGGGATATTTCTGCAGCTCCTCGAGGAAGATATATTGCTTCACCGCATCCCAGCCGGTGCCGCCATACTCCACCGGCCAATGCGGTACGCCCCAGCCCTTTTTGTTGAGCGTTCGCTGCCAGCTCACCTGCTCATTCTTTGTGATGTGCCGGGTTTCCAACAGCTTCTGGCGCACCGCAGGATCGACATTGTCTCTGAAGAAGGCACGCACTTCGTCGCGAAACGCGACTTCCTCGGGAGTGAAGCTTAAGTCCATCGTGAAACGACTCCAGATTAAGCAAACGAGTATTTGTCGGCATCGCCACACTTGCCCCGTCTCGGTGAGGCGGGAGTGAGGTTCTGCGCCTCTTGTCGATGCGCGATGACAGTCTTAGTGCGGCATCACCGCCGCTGGCTCCCGCCGGATCCAGAAGATGTATCGCCGGCCCGCGAAGCGCGTGATGCTGTGCAGCGTCATACCGATCGCCGAAAGGATGATCAGAACGGCGAATACGCCGGTGATGTCCAGATTGAAATTATAGGTCATGATCAGGTAACCGAGGCCCGCCTGCGCGCCGACAAACTCACCGACGATGGTGCCGATCACCGCCAGCACTGAGGCGATCTCAAGACCGGCGAAGATCAGCACCAGCGCGGATGGAATCCGCAGGCGCACCAAGGTCTGCAGCATCGTTGCCCCGTAGGCCTTCATCATGTCCAATTGATCCCGATCGGTGGCATGAAAACCGGAGATCACGCTCACAAGGATCGGGAAGAAGCAGATCAAGGCAGTGATGACGACTTTCGAGGTCAGACCGTACCCGAACCAGATGACCAGAAGCGGCGCGACCGCCACTTTCGGGACCGTCTGCAACGCCACGAGATAGGGATACACGAGCTTCTCGACCGCTGGCACCAGCGACACCAGCGCCCCCACCACGAGCCCTGACGCGATGCCGACGCCAAACCCGATCAGAACTTCGGTCAGGGTGACCATGAGGTGCGGCCACACCGATCCTTCGGCGAACATTCCGTACAAGCGAACCACAATGCCGCTCGGCGCCGGCAGCACCAGCGGCGAGACGTGGCCGTAGCGGCAGATGCCTTCCCAGACCGCGAGCAGGACGACCGCGAGGCCAAACACCTGATAGCTGGGGGACATCAGATTCAGACGCGCGTTCTTCATAGCGAGGTCACCATCGGAGCTTCGGAACCGAAAATGGTTCGGATCTGGTCGCAGATGTCACCGAACCGCTTGTTTGCCATTGTCTTCAGACTTCGCGGCCGTGCGATATCGACGTCGATGATCTCGGAGATTCGGCCGGGCCGGGGCGACATGACGACCACGCGGTCTCCGAGCAGAACTGCCTCGGGAATGCTGTGCGTGATGAAGAGAACGGTCTTCTTCTCCTCGGAGCAGACACGCATCAGTTCGACATTGAGCGATTCACGCGTCATGGCATCGAGCGCGCCGAACGGCTCGTCCATCAGTAGAACCTTCGGTTCGCGCATCAGCGCACGACAGATCGCAACGCGCTGCTGCATGCCACCCGACAATTCGAACGGATATTTTCTGGCGAAATCGGCGAGCCCCATGAAGGTCAGCAATTCTTCCGCGCGGCGCTGCGTTTTCTCGGAGCGATCGTTCTTCAAGTGAGGCGACAGCAGAACATTGTCGAGCACCGTATTCCAGGGCAGCAGCAGCGCCTGTTGGAAGACGATACCGGCATCGGATCGGGGACCGCGAAGGCGATCGCCGTCGAATCTCACTTCGCCCGAGGTGACCGACGACAGGCCGGCGAGAATGCGAAGCAGCGTCGTCTTGCCGCACCCGCTCGGTCCGACAACCGAGACGAACTCGTTTTCCTTGATGTCGAGATTGACCTTGGCCAATGCCGTCACGACGTCACTGGAATGCGTGAGGAACTTTTTTTCGACGTCCTTGATCGTGATGAGCGTCCGGCTGCGGCGCTGCACCGGCTCATCGGACGCGCTTAGGGGCGAAGTCAACATGAATGAATCTCGTTCACTGATTGATGGTCCTGCACGCTGTTGGCTCGGCCGGGAGCTGCGATCGAAGAGCGGTTCACTGCAGCGACTTCAGATCGAACTCTTTCGCCTGTTTCACGATCGCTGCACGGTCGTAATTGTTGATCTCGCCGACGAATTCAGCGGTAAACATACGCGATGCGGGTACTGGCTTCGCGATCTGCCCGCCCTGCAGCAGGAAGTCGCTGAGATCGTTCCAACGGGATTCGATGAATTCACCGCGCCTGTCGCCCAACTGGGCATCGGTCCAGCCGTCCCACGTCGTCGTCATTTTCAGACCGCGCTCGAGCTTCTGCTCTGGAGTGCCTTCCGCGGGCTTGCTCTCGGGATAGATTTTCCAGGTCATCAACACGCACGCCGCACGATTGGCGAGGCAGAAATCCAGGCCCTTCGCCAAAGCGCGGGCGAAGCCGACGAGAAGCTTGGGATTCTTCTTGATGGTTTCGTTCGTGGCCAGCAGCGACACGTCGGGCAACGTCGCGAGTTTCTGTTCGATCGGCAGCTGCCGGACCGGCGATCCGGCGATGCCGAACGTGATATTCGCAGTTTCCCAGAAGACGATGGCGTCGATCACCTTCTGCTTCATGGCGGTGATCGCCTGGCCGCCCGCACCGATGGGGATGAAGGTGACGTCGCGATCGGGATTGAGACCGGCCGCCCGCAGATACGCCTTTCCGTAGTTCATACCGGCGCTGCCCAGCGCCGTCACGCCGATGCGCTTCCCCTTCAGTTCGGCCACCGAATTGACAGGGCTGTCGGCCGGCACCGAAATCGACCAGATATTGCGATATTCGACCGCGGAAAAATATCGCAGATCCAGCGGCGCGGCGCCGGCGCCATCCTGCATACCGATCACCGCCTGCGCCGGGCTGGCCCAGCCGATCGGTGCGTTTCCAGTCGCAACCTGGATCGCCACCTCGTTCGAACCCGCAGCCAGCACGTAGGAAGCGTCGATCCCCTCCTGATCGAGATAGCCGAGATATTTTGCCGCGATGAAAGGCGCGATCGCCTCATTGGCGTTTCGCTGCGGCAGCAGGACATTAATCTCTTCAGCGGATGCGGCGCTCCCGGCCACGACGCAGGTGAAAAGCGTAAGGAAAAGCGCGACAAGCTTATTCATGTTCTGAAATCCTCCCAAACTGCATTGGTTGACATTTCGCAGAACGCTAAACGGGAAATCGCTCGTACACAAGCGCTATGCTCTCCCGCAAGTGCAAAACCTTTATCCAGAACGATGTGACATTTTGTGCAGACGCAGCTGCTGTTGCGGAACTGGTTGCTCGCCCGGTGTCGGGGGGCGAGCAAACACGGCATGCTGTCGCCGGCTGTGACCGGTCAGCCGGCGGTCCTTGCTGCATTCAGCGAAGCAAAAGAGGAGCCCTCGCGGGCGAGGCGCGCAAGCAGCGCGGTGGGTTTCAAGGCCGGCTCGTTCAAGCTCCGCGCGTAGAATTCGAGGCGCTCGACGATCGTCTTGAGGCCGACGAGATCCGCATAGAACATCGGACCACCGCGATGGACCGGCCAACCGTAGCCGTACAGCCAGATCACATCTATATCGCCTGGGCGGGCGGCGATGTTCTCTTCGAGAATACGCGCGCCTTCATTGATCATCGGATAGATCATGCGCTCCAGGATTTCCTGATCGCCGATGGCGCGGCGGGTCAGGCCGAGGCGCTTGCACGTTTCGTCGATCAGCTTTTCGACCTCGGGATCCGGAATCGGGGCGCGCGATCCCGGCTCGTACCGGTAATAGCCCTTGGAGGTCTTCTGCCCAAGGCGACCGGACTCGCAGATGGCGTCGGCAATATCCCAGCGAAGGCCGCGGTCCTGGCGCGATCGCCAGCCGATATCGAGCCCAGCGAGATCGCCCATGGCGAAGAGCCCCATCGGAAGGCCGAACCGCGTGAGCACGGCGTCCACTTGGTCCGGAAGCGCGCCGCTCTTGAGCAAGGCCTCTCCCTGCAAGCCGCGAACGGCCAGCATGCGGTTGCCGACGAAGCCATGGCAGACACCGACCACGACCGGCGTCTTGCGGATCCGGTTAGCCATTGTCGTTGCGGTGAGCAGTGCATCCGGGGCCGTCCTTTCCGCGCGCACGACCTCACAGAGCTTCATGACGTTGGCCGGCGAGAAGAAGTGCATGCCCAGCACGTCCTGGGGGCGCTCCGTGACAGCGGCGATCTCATTGATGTCGAGATAGGAGGTGTTGGTGGCCAGCACCGCGCCAAGTTTGGCATGGGCATCGATGGCGGTGAAGACCTCCTTCTTGATCGCCATCGTCTCGAATACCGCTTCGATCACAAGGTCCGCGTCCCGGACATTGTCGAGGCCGATCTTGCCGTCGATCAGCGCCATGCGCTTGGCCGGCTCGTCCGGCGCAATGCCGCCCCGCGCTGCCGTTGCCTCCCAGCTCTTCTGCATCATGGCAAGGCCACGGGTCAGTTGCGCTTCCCCGGTCTCGATCAGGGTCACCGGAATGCCGGCATTGGCAAAGGACATGGCGATGCCGCCGCCCATGGTGCCGGCGCCGACAATGGCCACGCGCTCGACCGGCCGCGGCTTGACGCCCTTCGGCAGGCCCCGAACCTTGACTGCTTCGCGCTCCGCAAAGAAGGCATGGCGCTGCGCCTTCGACTGGTCGTCATTGACCAGTCTCAGGAACGTCTCGCGCTCCTTCTTCAGCGCGTCGTCGAACGGCGTATCGAGCGTCCAGCTCACTGCTTCCGCGCAAGCCAGCGGCGCATTCACGCCGCGGTTCTTCTTGGTGGCCGCTGCAGCGGCGGCAGTAAAGAGCGAGCGATCCGCCCTTGCGGCAACCAGCTTGGAATCGTCATTGCGCAGCAGCCGCAGCGGGCGCTGTTCCGCCACAACCTTCTTCGCGAATGCGATCGCGCCGTCCGCCGGGCCCTCGACGATCTCGTCGATCAGGCCATGCTCGAGCGCTTCCGATGCGCTGATCGGCTCGCCGCTCACGATCATCTTGACCCCGAATTCCGGACCGACCGCGCGCGGCAGCCGCTGCGTGCCGCCAGCGCCTGGCACCAGGCCGAGCTTGACCTCCGGCAGGCCGTGCTTGGCGTCCGCCACGGCGACACGGAAATGACAGCCGAGTGCGAGTTCGAGGCCGCCGCCGAGTGCAGTGCCATGGATGGCCGCGATCACCGGCTTGGCGCAGCCTTCGATAGCCTCGATCACCTCGTTGAGAGCCGGTGGCTGCGGGGGCTTGCCGAATTCGGTGATATCGGCGCCGGCAATGAAGGTGCGACCCGCGCAGGCGATCACGATGGCCTGAACCGCGCTATCCGCATTCGCGGCCATGACGTTCTCGAGGATGCCACGACGAACAGCCGCGCTCAGCGCATTCACCGGTGGCGCATCGATGGTGATCACCGCGCAATGACCGGTCACCGCAAGTTTGACGACTTCGCTCAATTCAAGTCTCCCATCAGAACTCAACAGGCGCAAGCTTAGGAGCCCGGTCCTGATGACCGGGCCTCGCTTCGCCACGATTTTCTCAGCGCTCGGATCAGTGGATGATCTCGAACAAGCCGGCGGTTCCCATGCCGCCACCGACGCACATGGTGGCGACGCCATACTTGGCCTTGCGGCGACGTCCCTCGATGAGAAGATGACCGGCCAGCCGGGCGCCGCTCATGCCATAGGGATGGCCCATGGAAATGGCGCCACCATTGACGTTCAGCCTGGCAGGATCAATTCCAAGCTTGTCCCGGCAGTAAAGCACCTGAACGGCGAAGGCTTCGTTCAACTCCCACAGGTCGATGTCGTCGATGCGCAGACCGTGACGCGCGAGGAGCCGCGGCACGGCATAAATGGGACCGATCCCCATTTCGTCCGGCTCGCAGCCGGCCGACACGAAGCCCCGGAAAATGCCGAGCGGCTTCAAGCCACGCTTGGCGGCTTCCTTGTCGCTCATGATCACCATCGCGCTCGCGCCGTCCGAGAGCTGGCTGGCATTCCCGGCCGTGATGCTGCCGCCCTCGCGCACAGGCTTCAGCTTGGCGAGCCCTTCCAGCGTCGTATCCGGACGAGGTCCCTCATCCTGAGCGAGCGAGACGTCCTTCAGGCTGGTTTCCTTCGTCTCTTTGTTGGTGATCGACATCGTGGCCGATAGCGACACGATCTCATCGCCGAACTTTCCGCTCGTCTGGGCCGATGCGGTCCGCATTTGGCTATCGAAGGAATATTCGTCCTGACGATCTCGCGAGATTGCATAACGCTTTGCGACCACCTCGGCGGTGTCCAGCATCGGCATATAGACGTCAGGCTTCATCTGCATCAGCACGGGATCGACCGCGCGATAGGTATTGGCGTGCTCGTTCTGCACCAGGCTGATCGATTGGCCGCCACCGCCGACGGCGATCTGGACACCGTCATGGATCACCGACCGTGCGGCGATGGCGATGGCCTGCAGTCCTGATGCACACAGGCGATCGACGGTCGTGCCCGACACCGAGACCGGCAGGCCTGCGCGCAACAGCGCTTTGCGGGCGATATTGCCGCCGGTCGTGCCCTGCTGCATCGCCGCTCCCATGACAACGTCTTCGATGTCGCCAGGATCGACCTCGGCTCGCGCCACTGCCGCCTTGATGGCCGCGCCCAGCAGGGTGGCACCATCGGTGTTGTTGAGCGCGCCACGATAGGCCTTCCCGATCGGGGTACGCGCAGTGGATACGATAACAGCATCAGCCATAGAATGATTTCCAGTTTAAGCAGAACGAGATGAGAGTTGATCGCGCAGCGCTTGCCGAGACAGCTTGCCGACATTGGTACGGGGCAGTTCGTCGATGAACTCGAGCGCCGCCGGCAATTCGTGCTTGCCGATCTTGCCGGTCAGGAAGGCGCGCAGGTCATCGATGCTGAAGCCCGCAGCGTCCGGCCGGAGCGTGATATAGGCCTTGGCCGCCTCTCCGCGATATTCATCGGGAATGCCGATAACCAGCACTTCCTTGACATCAGGATGGGTGTAGATCGCCTGTTCGATCAGCTGCGGATAGACGTTGAACCCACCCGAGATGATGAGATCCTTCTTGCGATCGACGAGATAGAACCAGCCATCCGCATCCATGTAGCCGATGTCGCCGGTGAGGAAGCGATCGCCGATGAACCATTCGGAGCGCCCTTCGTGCCGGTTCCAGTAGCCACGCGTTACGTTCGGCCCGCGGATACGCAATTCGCCGACCTCGCCGACGGGCAAGACGCGATGAGGGTCGTCATGCGCCACGATGTCGATCTCGATGCCCGGCAGCATCAGCCCGATCGAGCCGGGCTTATCCGGCCCATTCGACGGATGCGTCGTGCCGGGTGACGCGGTTTCCGTCATGCCCCAGCCGCTCCGCAGCCGGAGGCCGGTCTTACGCTCGAAGATCGCGGCGACCTCGACCGGAAGCGGCGCCCCGCCGGAACTGCAATAGGCCAGCGACGACAGATCGCGGCGGTCCAGATCAGGCAGGCTGGTGATGGCGATCCACATGGTCGGCACACCCGGAAACACCGTCGCGCGCTTGACCTCGATATCCCGCATGATCTCCTCGAGATCGAAACGCTGATGCAGGGAAATCAGATCGCCATAACGCAGCCGCTTCATCAAGATGAGCGTCAGGGCATAGATATGGAACAGTGGAAGCGCACAGATGACACGCTCGGCAACATTCCGCTTCGCCCGGAATGATCGCGTCCAGACTTCCCGGATCGAGACCGCGGCGGTCAGATTGCGATGCGTAAGCATCGCACCTTTCGGCAAGCCGGTCGTCCCCCCGGTATATTGAAGCAGCGCCACGTCATCCAGTTCGACGGCCGGCCAGGCCGCGGGGAGCCGAGCCTCGGCGATGAATTCGGCGTAGGTGACGATCGCAGGCCGCTTGTCGTAGGACGCCAGCTTATTCTTCGCCTCGCCCCATGCCTCATCTTCGCAAACGATGATGCGGTCGATGATGCCAGCCTCGAGAAATTCGAGCGCTCGGGGAAAAATCGACGACAGGTTGCTGGTCACGACCAGACGGGCGCCGCTATCGGTCAGCTTGTGCTTCAGCGTGATCTCGCCGTCGAGCGGACTGAGATGCACAATGCGCGCGCCAGCCTTGAGCGCGCCGAAGAAGTTGATCGGATGATCGGGCGTGTTGCCGAGAAAGAGCCCGATGGTAGTGTCGCGCGCAAGGCCGTCCCGCAGATAAGCGGCCGCAGCCTGTGCGACCTTTGCGTTCAGTTTCCGATAGCTGATCTGACGATCGCGAAATTCAATCGCCCCGCGATCGCCGAATTTGCGCGCCGACTCCTCCAGCAACGCCGGCACCAGACCGACTTCGATCGGTTCGTCCCAGCGGACACCCTCTGGATAGAATTTCTCGCCTGCATATTGCACTGATGTTCTCCGTGGAGCGTCACCCCGGCAATGCCGGGTGATGGAAATGGGAATGTCGCGCTAAGCCTGTTTTGTAACGGCAGCTCTTCTTCGCCACAGCGTGGCAAGGATTGGGCCAACGACCGCCACGACGCACAGTGCGGACAATGTCGCGCTGATCGGCCGGGTCACGACGATCGACAGATCGCCGCCGCCGAGAAAGAGCGACGGACAGCGATGTGTCCATCCGGGCGAGCTTGCGAACAACGCGCGTTAGGCCTCCCAAGGGTGCCAATTGCGTTACCTCTCCAGACATTATGTTTGGACGATATTTTGACAATTACTCGTATGCAAGCGTAAAACTTGCAAGCAAGTGAATTCACGGTGTATCGTCCTGAAAGCACTGGCTGTCAGCCAATGTGCTTGGTTCGTGCCGGCGAGCATGCGCTGACGCATATGGCACTGCCGTGACTTGCCCGCTGCAGCCGCTATGGCTCCCACGAGACTTGCGGAAGACTGCGAAGGGTTCATTCCGAGCCCTCGTCGATACTGGTTTTGGCTGACGCTCTCTGTTCAGAGGACGCAAAGCCGTTCAAGACTGAAGGCACCGCGTGACACAGACTGCTAAAAAAATGATCCAACCCGTGACTGCTGCGGACGAGCCAGAGCGCTACGTGCTCGACGACAAGCCGGGCTTTTTGCTACGCGTAGCCTTGAAAACGCATACTGCATTCCTCACGGCAAAGATGATCGAGGGTCTGACCGCGCCGCAATTCTCGACTCTCGCGAAACTGCTCGAGGTTGGACCTTGCTCGCAAAACCATCTTGGCCGCCTCATCCACTATGATTCCGCGACAATCACCGGGGTGATCAATCGATTGAAGACCCGGGGCTTCATCGAAAGCATCGTCGACCCCCTCGATCGCCGCCGCATGGCGATCGACCTGACTGACTTAGGCCGGAGGGTGGCAGCCGACGCCATCGCGACGATCAGGGAAATCTCACGGGAAACGTTCTCGCCGCTTTCGGCGGCGGAGCACGCGGCGCTGACGATATTGCTGAAAAAAGTGATCCGCAGATAGCCGTTGTCCGTCATCCTTCGCCAACAGAAACAACGGGCCAGCTCCTTGACGACCGACAGACAGATGGAGATGTCTCTGGATCAACTCCAGGCACGACTTTCTCGCAATCACATGGCTGCCTGGATGCAGCTCTCAGTCGTGTCCGCGGGGGCCGGCCAGATCATATTGTCTGCTCCGTGGCGCGAGGAATTCATTTCGAATCCGGACCATCGCTTCGTTCACGGCGGCATTCTTGCGACGCTGCTGGATACCGCGGGGTCTTACGCCGTGGCGACCTTGCTCGGGCGGCCAGCTCAGACGGTCGACATGCGGGTGGATTTTCTGCGGCCGGCGTTTGAAGCCACACTGACCGTCGAAGCCAGAGTTTTTCACTACGGACGTAATTTGGCGACCGTCGACGCGTCTGTGCTCAACCCTCAGCGCACAGCGCTCGCAGCCGGCCGGATCGTCTTTCTCACTGCGGATCACCGCTCAACTCAGACATAGTGCTTGCGGAAGCCTAGAAGCGCGGTTTCAACAGGGCGTTGATGATCCACGGGAAGCCAGGCTCAATCGCGGGGTCATTTTTTCTTAGTTCGCTGATACGATTGACCACGAGTTCGGCTTATCGACGATCACAAATGTGGACCGGAACCGGCTCAGCGGCGTATGATTTTCTTGAGGATTTCGGTAAGTGTTCGAAATTCTTCCCGGGTCAAGGGAGCGAACGTCTCGCTTGAAATCTCACCGACAGTTTCGATTGCGGCGTCCGCTACTCGTCTGCCCTTGTCGGTCAAATCGATCTCCCGCCGTCGCGGATCTAAAGGATCCTCGGAACTCTTTATAAGGCCGCGTAATTTGAGACGATTAATAACGCCGGTAATGGTAGCTGAGTCGTAGTGTATCAGGCGTCCCAAATGGTTTTGGGAACAAGGTCCGACCTCCCTCAATTTCGCCAGCGTTGAGAATTGGGGCGCCGTTAATTCTTCAATCATCTTCGCGGCAAAGATGGCCGTGTGGGTACGGAGCGCGACGCGCAACAAGAAGCCCGGTGCGTCATCCAGCCTGTATGACTGTACAGCTTCTTTTGGTTTTTCCACCGAGCGCCGCTTCGTTTTCGTTTGCACGACTTTCGTCCCCTTGCGGTACGTTGCCACAACTCATTGAGAAAAGTTCGACTGATCGGCTCCGAAGTCCTCGGCGCCGATCATTTGTCTACATTCGTTGAACTCAGGAATCCATCTTTGTTGGTCAGAGACCGACTTTATCGTCCCACCGCCGGGCTGAGGTGATCCGGCACTAGCTGCCCTTTTTCCGACTCCTCGGTCGTCTGGGTGCCCGAAATCTACAGCCTTGAGGACTGAAACCCGTGCGGCGGTCAGCATTTGGCCGCAAGCCGCTTGTCGGAGCTCCGCCCTCATTTGCGGTGCGGACGCACATAGGCAATGTGTACAAGCGTAGCGCTTGCAGACGAGTAATAACTGTCATAATGTCCTCAGATCGCCTTAGCGAGGCACCAAGGTAACCATCGGCTTCACGGATGTCGGCAACTGACAACATGAGCTCCGTTCGACCCGACCCTACCTCCACCATGCACGCGCTCACGCCACCATACTGGGGACAACAGCAGTTCCTCGTGTCGGTGATTGCGTATGATTCTCTCCCCGGGCACCAAAATTACTTTTTTCCACGCTGGAGCACGATCTTGTAGGATTGTGTTCGCTGGACGATCGGCGCTAAGGGCGCTCGCGGACTCTCCGTTGGGTCGCTGTTTACGTACTTTTAAATCCTGCCCCGCAACCACCGATTTGTGCGACATCGGCGCAGGCGACGCGGAAGGGGCGCCTTTCGGGTTTGGCGACCACATCGCAGAGATCGGATGTTGCGCCTCCCGAATTTGAACCGAGGCAGGCGTTCGCACAAGGGGCAGCTCTCGCAATTGTGGGTTTCACGATGCATCGAAAGGGATTCGCAATCGCAGGTTCGAAGCTAACGCCACACTGCCCCAACGCTGCTGGTTGTTGCCGATCATAGGCTTGCCGAAAATCGGGAAGATTTCCCTACCCGCTGCGGGCAGAGCTCGTTGGACTGCGCTTGCCTGCTCTGATCCAATCCGGCCGAACAGCTTTCTCGCGGGTGGCGCGATGAGTTCGCTCGTCAGCTAGCCAAGAAGCATGCGCGTCGTGAACGGCGCCCGGATCGACCAGCTCCGCTCCAGCGATGGGGGTTGCAGCGATGAGTAAGAGTCTGCGCACGAATGCTGCCAGAGCGGCAATCCTTGCTGCCGGACTTTTCATCACGACCCCCTTGCTCGCAGGTGATCGTCAATATGGTCGAGGCGCAAGTGATACTGAGATCAAGATCGGCCAGACGATGCCCTATAGCGGTCCGCTTTCGGCGTCCTCCGTGATCGGCAAGGTACAGGTAGCCTACTTCCGCATGATCAATGATCATGGCGGCGTCAATGGACGCAAGATCACGTTGATTTCCTACGACGATGCGGCGACGCCGTCCAAGACCGTCGAGCAGGTCCGCAAGCTCATAGAGAGCGATGAGGTGTTGTTCACATTCCAGACGCTCGGCAATGCCTCGAACATCGTGGTCCAGAAATATCTCAATGACCGCAAGATCCCTCAGCTTTTCGTGGCCGGGCGGTCGACGCGTTTCGAGGATCCGATCAACTTTCCTTGGACGATGGGATTTGCTCCCAATCTGCGCACGGAGGTTCGCGTTTACGCGCGCTTCATCCTGGATAACTATCCGAATGCCAGAATCGGCCTGCTCTATCAAAACGATGAGAGCGGCGGGGATTATCTGGCGGGGTTGAAGGAAGCGCTCGGCGCAGGGGCAGCCGAACTCATCGTCAGTGACGCTTCATACGATGTGACGGACCCGACCGTCGACTCACAGGTCGTGCGCCTCAAGGCGGCCGGTGTCGACGTTCTCGTGAATATGGCTGCCTCGAAATTCGCCGCCCAGGTCATCAGAAAGATGGCAGAGCTTGATTGGAAGCCCGTTCATCTCCTTGGCGTCGGCTCGTCCTCGATCGACGCGGTCCTGAGCCCCGCCGGCATCGAAAACGCAAAGGGCATCATCTCGGCGAGCTCGTTCAAGGAGGCCGCTGACCCGACCTGGCGTGATGACGAAGGCATGAAGCGATGGAGCGCCTTTATGGACCGCTATTATCCGGGAGGCGATCGGAAAAGCATCTTCACGGTCTATGGTTATAGCGCCGCAGAGCTGCTGGTGCAGGTCTTGAAGAACTGCGGCGACAATCTCTCGCGCGAGAATGTCATGGCGCAAGCGACGAGTCTGAAAAACGTGAAGCTCGATCTGCTGCTCCCGGGGCTCTCCGTCAACACCAGCCCGACCGACTATCGTGTGGTCAAGGAGTTCCGAATGATGCGTTTCACAGGCGAACGATGGGAGGCGTTCGGGCCGATTGTCACCGATTGATCCCGTGCGTGGGCGCACAAGGGCTCGAACGCTGGACGTCCCCGTGTGAAATCGTGATCCCATTCGGCCAAAAGCCCGGCTCGGCCTCGCGCAGGCCGGGCCAATGAAGGCCCAAAGCACGCCTACGCCATTAGCCACTTGATACGCTCCGCGGCGATCTCATCGCCGCTCGCTGAACGAGGCCTTATCTGAGGTTTTTTACGCCGGCCAGGATCAGGTTGATGCCGGCAAGAAATTGCTCGCGGTCATCATGCTCGGGCAGCACCGCTGCCAGCTGTCGGACGAACGGGTGCTCTTTTGGGTCGAGCTGCGCCCATCTCGCTGCAACGGCCTCAAGGATTTCTTTCCGGCGCGCCGTCCGATCCGTGTGGCGCGGGAACAGGCGGGCGCCTGCAGCGTACTGACCGGCAAGGCCGAGGATGAAGCTCATGAGTGCGGTGGTGGCGTTGAATTGTGCATGCTCGGGCACGCCGAGCGCCTGAACCTGCCTGCCGACGCCCTCCAACATTCTCAGCACTGCATACTGCCACGGGTTACGCGAGAGCTGTCCCCCCACCCAAGGATGGGCATGGATGGCATCGAACACGCCGAGGGCAAGTGTGCGGATTACATCCTCCGGCGTCGATCCCCTCACCGCATCAGTCGTGATGCGGGCAATGACATGGTCCGTGGCCGCCGCGAGCAGATCATTCTTGTCAGCGACGTGCCAATAGATCGCCCCGCTCCCGGTCGCGAGGCGCGCCGCGAGTGCTCGGAAGGTCAATGCGTCATCGCCCTCGCTGTCGAGGATTTCGATCGCGACTTCAACGATCCGCGGTTTGGAGAGCGCATCCGTGCGCCGTTCAGTCCGAATCTTGGCTGTCATACCACCCAGCTTGACAGGATTGGAACAATGTTCCAATAGATAGAGGGAATGGAACGGCGTTCCATTCCGCTCTTGAAGGGACATGATCATGAGCTCCGTTACGATTGTCGGTGCGGGCCTCGGTGGCCTCGTCCTCGCGCGTGTCCTCTATCTCCGCGGCATCCCGACGACGATCTACGAGGCGGAGCCCTCGGCGGAAGCCCGGACGCAAGGCGGCCAGCTCGACGTCCACGAGCACGACGGGCAGGCCGCGCTCGCAGCGGCCGGCCTCATCGACGAATTCCGCGCAATCATCCACGAGGGCGGCCAGGCTTCGCGTGTGCTCGACCGCCATGGCGGAGTTCTGTTCGAGGAGCTTGATAACGGTACGGGCAAGCGGCCCGAGGTCCTTCGAGGCGATCTGCGGCGTATCCTCGTCGACTCCTTGCCGCCGCGGACGATCCGTTGGGGAAAGAAGCTGAGCGGCGTCGCAGCGCTCGGCGATGGCCGGCATCAACTCACCTTTGCCGACGGGTCGGCTGCGACCAGCCAGCTCCTCGTTGGCGCCGACGGCGCCTGGTCGAAGGTGAGGCCGCTGCTTTCCAAAGCGGAGCCCGACTACGTCGGCACGTCGTTCGTCGAGACTTACCTGTACGACGCCGACACGCGGCACGTCGCGGCGGCCGAAGCGGTCGGCGGGGGCGCCTTGCTTGCGCTCGCCCCGGGACAGGGGATTCTGGCGCACCGCGAGGCTGGGAACGTGCTTCACACGTATATCGCGTTGAACCGCCCCGCCGCGTGGTTCGCCGGCATCGATTTCACTGCCGCCTCCGCGGCGGCAAAGATCGCCGCCGAATTCGATGGATGGGCGCCGGCGCTCACCTCGCTGATCACCGAGGGCGATGTCGCGCCCGTCCTGCGCATGCTCCACACCCTCCCGACCGGACATCGCTGGAATCGCGTGCCTGGGGTGACGCTCCTCGGGGACGCCGCGCACCTGGCGCCGCCGGCCGGGGAGGGCGCCAACCTCGCGATGCTAGACGGCGCCGAGCTCGGAGCAGCGATCGCGGCACACCCAGACAACATCGAGGCGGCGCTCGCCGCCTACGAAGCAAGGATGTTTCCGCGCAGCCGGGCGGCCGCCGAAGATGCGCACCGGATCCTGGCGCTTTGCCTCGACGACCGCGCCCCCTTCAGCCTCATCGAGTTCTTCACCAGCGCGCTTGAGAGCGACCGTGAAGGCGCCGCACGCCGCTAGCCCCTCCGCGCCCCACGCTCGTCGTCCCAACTGTTGAGGAATTCGCGCATGATCCATGATGTCGTGATTGCCGGAGCCGGCCCCGTTGGCCTGTTTCTCGCCGGCGAGCTGCGCCTCGCCGGTCTCTCGGTCCTGGTGCTGGAGCAAGCCGAACATCCGGACTCTCCTCTGAAGGGGGCGCCTTTCGGCCTGCGCGGTCTTTCGGCGCCCAGCCTTGATGCGTTCTATCGGCGCGGGTTGCTGGACGACATTCAGAAGATAGCGGCCACCAGCCCCATCATCGACGCCTTCTATCGTCGCGGCTCGCAGGACGGGAGTGGCGAGGCGCATCGCACCGGCGACGCTTTGGCCGCCCCGCATTGGATGCAACAGCCGCGCCGACCAGCCGGCCATTTCGCCGGCATCCAGTTCTTCCACGATGATATCGATGCCTCGACATGGCCCTATCGTCTGCCAAGCCCCGCCGGCGCCCGTATGGCGGTCTATATGGACTCTCTCGAATCCGTTCTCGCGGCCCGGGCCGACGCGATGGGAGCCGAGATCAGGCGCGGCCTTGGCGTCGAGGGTTTCGATCAATCTGACGATGACGTGACCATTCGCGCGGGCGGCGAAACTTTTCGCGGTCGCTGGCTCGTGGGCTGCGACGGCGGGCGCAGCACGGTGCGCAGGACCGGCGAGTTCGAATTCAGCGGCACCGACCCTGAGTTCACCGGCTATTCCGTCGAGGTCGATATCGCCAATCCGGACAAGCTCAAGCCCGGCCATCACTACACGCGAGGCGGCATGTACACCTATGCCCGGCCCGGGACGATCGCCATGGCCGACTTCGATGGAGGCGCCTTCCACCGGACTCAGCCGATCACCCGCGAGCAAGTGCAGGCAGTCCTGCGCCGAGTCTCCGGTGCCGATGTCACCGTGACGGCGCTCAAGCTCGCCACCACCTGGACGGATCGCGCCCACCAAGCCACCGCTTACCGGAAGGGGCGCGTGCTGCTCGCCGGGGACGCCGCACATATCCATTCTCCCCTCGGCGGCCAAGGCCTCAATCTCGGGCTCGGTGACGCGATGAACCTTGGCTGGAAACTGGCGGCCATCATCCGTGACGGTGCGCCGGATAGTCTGCTCGACAGCTATTTCAGCGAACGCTATCCCGTGGGCGCGGCCGTCCTCGACTGGTCGCGCGCCCAGGTCGCGATCATGCGGCCAGCGCGCAGCTCGCGCGCGCTCGAAGCCATCTTCCGCGATCTGATTGGTACGCGCGATGGCGCGACCTATTTTGCCGAGCGCGTGTGGGGCGTTTCCCTCCGCTACGATCTCGGCAGCGGCCACCCGCTCGTGGGCTGCAGCGTTCCCGATTTCGAACTGGCCGACGGCAGGAAAATCGGCGCGTTCTTCAGGGCGGGTAAAGGCCTGTTCCTGGACTTTGAGGCTGGTGCCCCGCTTGGAGCGCTTGCAGGCCGCTGGGGCGACCGGATCACCTATATCGCCAGTGACGCCAAGGATCGGCTGGGCTTGAGCGCTCTGCTCATGCGGCCCGACGGCGTCGTGGCCTGGGTCAGCGAGGGCACTCCCAACCGCGAGGAAGCCGATCAAGTTGCATCGCGATGGTTCGTCGAACCAGTAAGGTGTTTGAGGCTGTCCAAGACTGGCGGCCGCGCTGATGACCCATCTTCAACGAGATCGACTTAGCACCTGCCAGGGTGCGGGATAGAACAGGGAGCGCCTACCTCGCACTGGTCTAGACCTTGTTGGCGGGCCGGGAGGGATTCGAACCGGGACACCCCCCCACTTACGTCACCATGCTAAGGACAAACATCCGTTCGCCGTGTCGGTGATTGCGTATGATTCCCTCCCTGGGCACCAAAACTACGCTCTTGTGCGCTAGACTATGATTTTGTGCGATAGCGCTGCGTGAGCGCTGGCCTGAGGGTCCGCCGCACGTCGCCGTCGCGTTCTTCCTGTCGTGGACGCATCAATTCTTACGGCTCATAGCGGGTCATGAGCGACCACGCGAGAGATACCCTTCGAAGTCGTCGACAAGACCCGGAAATCAGAGCGGCCTCTTGAAGAACTCAACGAGCTGGTCGAGAACGACGCGCGTCTTCGGCGGCATGCGACGACCCGCAGGGATCAGCGCGTGGACGGGAGGCCCGTTAACATCGGCCTGAGGCAGCACGTGTTCGAGCTCGCCGGATTCGACATGCATCGCCGCAACACGATCGAAGATCTGCGCGATGCCCATGCCGGCGATGGCCGAGTCGATGAAGGCGCGCCCGTCTCCCGTGATGACGCTCGCGGGTGGCGCGGTATTGAACACGCACTTCCCGTTGGTCACCGTCCACGGCCTTGTTTTGCCCGACCCCGCCCGAAAGATGATGGCTTCGTGTCCCGTCAGATTGTCGACGGAGATAAGTGGAGCATGACGCCCTAGATAGTCCGACGACGCATAAAGGCCGAGTCGGATGTCGCAGAGCTTCCTCGCGGTCATATCGCCTTCGGCCGGCAATTCGCCGGCGCGCACGACGATGTCCCAGCCATCCTTGACCGGATCCGACTGACGGTCGCTGAGAGACAACTCGATCGTGACCTTGGGATGGCGTTCGCGAACCTGCACGAAAACCGGTAGGAGCATTCGGCCGAAGCCGATCGGAATATCGAGTCGCACTCTTCCGACGGGTTCGTCGCGCCGCGCCGAGAGTGTGATCTCGGCCTCGTTCAATCCGTCCAGCGCGGCGCGCGCGGCGTCGAGATAGAGCTCGCCGTCCTCAGTGAGGCGGACTGCCCTGGTGGTCCGCTGCAGGAGCCTGGTCCCAAGTCTCACCTCCAGCCGCTGCACCGCCTTGCCGACGTTAGACTTGCTGGTGCCAAGCTTCTCGGCGGCCTTGGTGAAGCTCGCGTTCTGGGCGACGGCGACGAACGTCGCTATGTCGTTGATGGGAAGCTCGGTGGAGGCCATCTGTCATCTCCGGGGCGACAAAAGAGTATTCTCCGCTGAATTATCGCTCTGCAGAGGGTATTGCCACTCCCTTTTGTTCGAGTAACGTCAGTCCGAATCGCGTTCCGTGCCAATTAAATATTTGCGTTTACTTATCTATTTCGGCCTAACCATTATTGTATCCCAAAGAGAGACAAACAGTCGCTTTCAGCACCGTTTATCAACAGCATTCCTTGGATCATATCGACGACCAACCTACGGAGGTCGCCGTGAAATTGGATTGCCTGACCCGAGACCTGATCAACACCGGCGTAATCGACGCCATCGTGGCGCGTGATGCGCCCACCGTCCGGATCCTTTCGGAGATCGAACGTCAAGAATCGTTGCTCCGGACGCTCGCCGCGAAACCACGCGATGACGTCTGGCTGTTCGGTTATGGGTCGCTAGTCTGGAATCCGACCATCCATTTCGTCGAACGTCGCGTCGCCCAGGTGTTGGGCTGGCATCGCGCCTTCTGCTTGGCGACTCCGGCGGGCCGCGGCTCGCTCGACAATCCGGGACTTGTTCTCGGACTGGACGAGGGCGGCCACTGCGACGGCGTAGCGTTCCGGATCTCCGGCGAGATCGTCGAGTCCGAACTCGCGATGCTGTGGAAGCGTGAAATGCTCTCGAGTGCCTACGTGCCGCGCTGGCTCGATCTTCTGGACGAGCATGGCGAGCGCTTTGGCTGCGGGATCGCCTTCACCATCGATCCTGCTTGCGAACACTACGACGGCGGTCTGGAGCGCGAGCACGTCGTTCGGCGCCTTGCGACCGCCTCCGGCGCCCTGGGCAGCTCTGCGGACTACCTTTTCCGGACCTGCGAAGGCCTGCATGAGCATGGCATCCATGACGAAGAGCTCGAACGTCTCCGTATTGAGGTCGCGGCAGTTCAGTCCGCGCGGGAGGGCTGAACATGCGATGGACGCGCTTCATGATATCCGCGGGCAGCCGGTTCTCCGATTGTGTAGCTAGCCTCAAAAAGTCATGCCGACCGAGCCTGATTATTTAGGGCCCCCGGCCCGGTAGGGTCGCCCGTCTCGGATCACTTGAACAACCGATTGTCGACAACCCGACGTCCGTCCGGACGCTGGTCCCACTCGCTCGTGCCAATTTTTACGAAGGTTCTCGCCATGTTCGACGCACGCTTTCTGACGAGATTTGCGCTGGCCAGTGTCGTCGCGCTGATGCTGGCCGCATGCGGTCCTAACGCGGCCGTGCCGCCAGCCGATCCCACCGTCTCGGTGAGCACCCCGCTGGTGAAAGAGGTCACCGGATGGGACACGTTCACCGGCCGGCTGGAAGCGGTCGACACCGTCGAGGTGCGGCCGCGCGTGAACGGGTACGTCGAGCGCGTCGCCTTCCGCGACGGCGACTACGTCCACAAAGGCGATCTCCTGTTCGTCATCGACCCGCGCCCCTACGAGGCGGCGGAGAAACAAGCCGAAGGCCAGCTTGCGCAGGCACAGGCGCAGCTCGTGCTGGCCGACAAGGAACTGGAGCGCGCCAAGTCGCTGATCGCGGCGCAGGCGATCGCGACCAACGTCCTCGACCAGCGGGCGCAGAACCAGCAGGCGGCCGAAGCCGCCGTAGCTGTCGCGGCCGCCGCGCTCGCCCGCGCCAATCTCGACCTCGACTTCACTCAGGTGAGGGCGCCGATCACGGGCCGCATCAGTCGCAAGCTGGTCAGCGAAGGCAATCTCGTCGCCGGCGGCGACGCCAACGCGACCTTACTGACGAGCATCGTCTCGCTCGACGCCATCGATGCCTACTTCGACATCGACGAGCACAGCTTCCTCCGATACCGGCGCGCTGCCGATGGCAAACAGGCGGTCGCCTTCGCGTCCGGTGGTGAAGTCGGCATCGCGTTGCCGGGCGACAAATCGCCGGGCTTCACCGGCAAGCTGAACTTCGCCGAGAACCGTCTGGATGCATCCACCGGCACGCTGCGCTTGCGCGCTCGCATCGCTAATCTGGACCACGTACTCATGCCCGGCCAGTTCGTGCGCATCTCGCTGCCCGCCGAACCGGCGCATCAGGCCGTTTTGGTCCCGGCAGCAGCTGTCGCCAGCGATTCCTCGCAAGCCGTTCTCTTCGTCGTCGGAAGCGACGACCGCATCGCTGCACGCCCCGTCGAGCTCGGTCGACTGTTCGGGAAGATGCGGGAAGTCACACGCGGTCTGGAGCCGAACGATCGCGTCGTCCTCTCGGGAATTCAGCGCGTGCAGGCCGGCACCAAGGTCACCGTGCGTATGGAAGCCATCAAGTTTGAACAATTCGCGTCGAAGGGAGATGTGTTATGAACCTCGGTCAACTCTCGGTCCGCCAGCCGATCTTCGCCATCGTGCTGTCGATCGTCACCGTCATCGTCGGCGGCATCGCCTATTTTACCTTGCCGGTCACAGAATATCCGGACGTCGTTCCGCCGACCGTCGTCGTCTCGACGACCTATCCTGGCGCTTCGGCGCAGACGGTCGCCGACACGATGGCGACGCCCATCGAGCAGGAGGTCAACGGCGTCGAGGACATGCTGTACATGTACAGCCAGGCCACCTCGGACGGCGGCCTGACCCTGACCGTGACCTTTAAGCCGGGCACTAACCTCGACAAAGCCCAAGTGCTGGTCCAGAACCGCGTCGCGCTCGCCTCGCCGCGGCTGCCCGAGCCGGTGCAGCGCAACGGCGTCACCGTGAAGAAGTCGTCTCCGACGATCCTCAGCGGCGTCTTCCTGTTCTCTCCTGATGGGAGCTATGACCAGCTCTACGTTTCGAACTTCGCGCTGCGGGCCGTCGTCGACGTCCTCAAGCGCGTCGATGGCGTCGGCGATATCCAGTTGTTCGGCGTCCGCGAATACTCCATGCGCATCTGGCTCGATCCGGATCGGGCTGCGTCCTTCGGGATCACGCCGGCCGACATCACCAAGGCGATCAACGCTCAGAGCACGCAGGTCGCCGGCGGGGTCGTCGCGGAGCCGCCGGTGACCGATCAGGCCTTCCAATCCACCCTCGTGTTCGAAGGTCGCCTGAAGAAGCCGGCCGAATTCGGTAACATCATCGTCAAGACCGACGGCGGGCGCGTGGTCCGGTTGAAGGATATCGCGCGTGTCGAGCTTGGTGCGCTGACCTACTCGACGGGTGGCTACTTGGGCGACAAGCCCGCGGTCGCGCTCGCCGTGCTGCAGCGGCCCGGTGCGAACGCCCTGGCGACGCAAGACCAGATCGCGAAGACTATGGCCGAGCTCAGCTCGGACTTCCCGAAGGGGATACGGTACGAAATCGGCTACAATCCGACTGGCTTCATCGCCGACAGCATCCGCGAACTGGTGAAGACCATCTATGAGGCGATGGTGCTGGTCGTCGTCGTGGTCATCGTCTTCCTGCAAGGCTGGCGGCCGTCGATCATTCCGATCCTGGCCATCCCGGTCTCGCTCGTCGGCACCATGGCCGTCATGGCGGCGCTCGGCTTCTCCATCAACAATCTCAGCCTGTTCGGTCTGGTGCTCGCCGTCGGTGTGGTCGTCGACGACGCCATCGTCGTGGTCGAGAACGTCGAGCGGCATCTGTCGGAAGGCAAGAGCGCGCGGGAGGCGACCCTGCTGACCATGCGCGAGGTCGGCGGCGCGCTGGTTGCCATCGCCCTGGTGCTGGCGTCGGTGTTCGTGCCGACCGCGTTCGTCCCAGGCCTGTCCGGTCAGTTCTTTCGCCAGTTCGGCATCACGATTGCGGTCGCCACCGTGATCTCGCTGTTCAACTCGTTCACGCTGTCGCCGGCTTTGTCTTCGATGATGCTGAAGCAACATGCCGGAGACGGGGCGCGCGGTGGCGTCTTGAAGCGCCTCGGTACCGTGGCGGCGGAGCGCTTCAACGCTGGGTTCGACAAGCTATCGAAGCTGTACGGGTCGCTGGTCGTACGTCTGGTGCGGCATGCCAAGCCGATGCTCGCCGTCTACGTCTTGCTGCTCGGCGCGACCGGCTATCTTTTGGTCGAGAGCCCGAAAGGCTACATCCCCGCGCAAGATCGCGGCTATATCATCGCGATCCCACAGCTTCCCGCGGGCTCCTCGCTGGAACGCACGACGGAGATCGCCAAGGAAGTCGGGCGCATTGCGCTCGAGATCCCGGGCGTGTCGCACCTGCCGACCTTCGCGGGCTTCTCCGGAGCGACGCAGACGATCTCGTCGAGCTCCGCCGCGGCCTACGTCGTGCTCGAGCCGTTCGAAGAGCGCATGAAGCACGGCCAGACTGCGGCCTGGATCCAGGCGGAACTGACCAGGCGCGTGGCCCATATCGACGGCGCCAACATCCTGGTCGTGCAGCCGCCGCCGGTATCCGGCATCGGCAGCGCAGGCGGCTTCTCGATGAGGCTGGAGGACCGCGCCGGTCTCGGCACCGCCGCGCTCGCCAAGGCGACCAACGATCTCGTCGCCGCCGCCAACGCCACACCCGGCCTCACCGGCGTCTACACCACTTTCTCGTCGGGCACGCCGCAGGTCAACGTCGATCTCGACCGCGAGCGCGCCGAGATGCTGGGCGTGCAGAGCCAGGACGTGAACGCGGCGATCGAGACCTACTTCGGCTCGAGCTACATCAACGACTTCAATATGTACGGCCGCACCTACCACGTGACCGCGCAGGCCGACCTTCCGTTCCGCAACAGCGCCGACGACCTGACGCGGATCAAGGTCCGCAACGCGGCAGGCGACATGGTCCCGCTCGGCAACGTCGCAACGCTGCGCGATATCTTCGGTGCGGATCGCGTGCCGCGCTACAACCTGTTCCCGGCGACCGAGATCAATGGTGATACGCTGCCGGGCGTCGGCGCCGCCTACGGTATCGCGAAGATGGAGGAGCTTGCGAAGAAGATCCTGCCGGCCGGCATCAGCTTCGAGTGGACCGACCTGAGCTACCAGCAGACCACGACGGGCAATCTGGGCCTGTTGATCTTCCCGCTGTCGGTCGTCTTCGTCTATCTCGTGCTGGCCGCGCAGTATGCAAGCTGGAGCCTGCCGATCTCGATTCTGCTGATCGTGCCGATGGTGCTCTTGACCGGTTCGGCCGGCGTCCGGATGCTGGGCGGAGACATCAACATCCTGACCCAGATCGGCTTCATCGTTCTAGTGGGCTTGGCCGCCAAGAACGCCATCCTGATTGTCGAGGTCGCTCGTCGGTTGGAAGGCGAGGGCAACGGCGAGATGCGAGCCGTCGTGAAGGCCGCGCGGCTGCGGCTGCGCCCGATCCTGATGACGTCCTTCGCATTCATCCTTGGTGTCTTGCCGCTCGTCACATCAAGCGGGCCCGGTGCCGAGATGCGCCAGGCGATGGGCATCGCGGTCTTCTTCGGCATGCTCGGCGTAACCCTGTTCGGTTTACTCTTCACGCCGGTATTCTACGTCGTCGTGCGACGCCTGTCGGGTGCCAAGCAGCGCGTCCAAGCTGCCCCGGAGCGACTGGCGCTCGCAGCTTGAACCTTCGGAGCTTCCGCGCCCGTCCGCCATGCCTTGGCGGGCGGGCGCTTCGATTCCGGTGCGGACGCTGGCAAGGCCGCCAAGCCATGGCCGCAGAGCCTATCGCCTCATCTTGTATCCCATGGGGAGACAGTCTTGCGCGGTGTCTACCGTTTATCGCCTCGATCGGTGCAGTTAGGTTCTGCCCATCCAAACGAAAGGACCTCGCCATGAAGCTCTACATCGCCCAGGCAACCTGCTCCCTCGCCGCCCAGCTCGTCGCGAACGAGCTCGGCCTTTCCCCTGAACTGATCCATTTTGACGTACACAACGGGACCACCTCGAACGGCCAATCGTTCACCGACGTGAATCCGCTGGCCTACGTACCCGTCCTCGAACTGAACAACGATGCATCGGATCGCCTGACCGAGACGACAGTCGTCACCTCGTACTTGGCCGATCAGCATCCGGAGGCTGGCCTGATCCCCGCAGCCGGCACGCTCGAGCGCGCGAGGTACGACCAGCTTCTTGTCTTCCTCGCGACCGAGATCGCCCAGAAGCACATCCCGCTGATGCGTAAGCTGTTGACCTCTGAGGGTGCCGAATGGACCCGCAACAAGCTCGTGAAGGCCTACACCGAGCTCGATCAGCGCCTGGCCGACGGCCGGACGTACATCACGGGTGACAAGTTCACGGTCGCCGACGCCTACGTCTGGGGCACCATGTGGCACGAACGCTCCGGCGCGAAGATCGACCACCTCAAGAACCTGATGGCCTACGTCGCCCGCGTCGAAGCGCGCCCCTCCGCTCAGAAGGCGCTGAAGGACGAAGCCGAACTGGTCGCGCTGCATCGGTCGCGCGCAGCCGCTTGAAACCCCGAGCATCCCAACCGGAAGGACAACGAAAATGAGCAACAGAACCATCGAGGATGCGCTAAAAGACCGGCCGCAGAGGTTGTCAGGCAAAGTCGCCGTCGTTACCGGCGCGTCCAAAGGCATCGGCGCCGAGATCGCCCGCAGACTGGCGGCCGAAGGAGCCTCCGTCGTCGTGAACTACGCGAGCGACCGCGACGGAGCGGATAAGGTCGTCGCCGACATCGCAGCGACCGGCGGCAAAGCGACGGTCGTCCAGGGCAACGTCGCCAGAGCAGAGGACGTCGAGCGGATCTTCGCCACGGCCGCGACCGCTTACGGGAAAGTGGACATCCTCGTCAATAATGCCGGCGTCTACAAGTTCGGCACGATCCAGGAGGTGTCCGAGAGCGAATATCGGCGCCACTTCGACACCAATGTACTCGGCCTTCTGCTCGCGACGAAGGCCGCGGTGTCGCAGTTCGGGCCTGAGGGCGGAAGCATCGTCAATATCGGCTCGGTAGCAAGTCGACAGACGCCGGCGGGCGCCTCTATCTACACCGCAACCAAAGGAGCGGTAGACGCCATTACCCGCACACTCTCGAAGGAGCTTGGCACGCGCAAGATCCGCGTTAATTCGCTCAATCCGGGTGGCGTGGAGACCCCCGGCACCCATGCCGCCGACCTGATCGGAAACGAGTCCGAAAAGAACATGATCGGCATGACCCCGCTCGGCCGCTTCGGCCAACCGGGCGACATCGCGCCCGTGGCGGCGTTCCTTGTCTCCGACGATGCGCGCTGGATCACCGGAGAGACCATCGTCGTGTCTGGTGGCATGTAGAGCTGCAAGCCTCTATCTGGGTCTTCCGATTGGCAGGTCAGTAGCGGCAGTCTGGACGGGTTGCGTTTGCGCCAGGACGCTGCTGCTAATGGCGCCAAGCGCGCACCCGCGGGCGGATCAACGAGGCTTTGGGCCAACCCTGTGCCAAGCACTCACGCCACCATACTAAGGACAAACAACGGCTCGTCGTGTCGGTGGTTGCGTATGATTCCCTCCCTGGGCACCATTTTTTGTTGTAACCTCAATGCCTTAACCAAGAAGACGATTTTCGCGGCCCCTCGTGAAACCTAGCAGGGACGCACTGGGGACGCATCCCGGTCGGTGCGCCGGCAGGGCCAGGGCCGGATCATCAACATCAGTTCGGTGGCCGGCTTCCTGCCCGGACCATATACGGCGCTCTACAACGCCACCAAGCACGCCGTCGAAGGCTATTCCGAATCGCTCGATCACGAGCTGCGGACATTCGGCATTCGTGTCTCGCTGGTCGAGCCGGTCTTCACCCGCACCGCGCTGGAAGAGAACGGCGACAAGCCCGATCGGATCCTGAGCGTCTACGACAAGGGACGCGCGGCCATGAACGCGACCTGGCGCAACGGCATCGCGGCCGGCGACCCCGTGGAGGCCGTGGCGGACAAGGTGGTGCAGGCCGCCACCGAAAAGCAGCCGGGCATTCGCTACACGCCCGGAACAATGGCGGGCCGTCTCCGCCTGATGCGGCGCTTCGTCCCTGAAAAGACCTTCGAGAAGAGTTTTCGCAAGCAGATGGGCGTGGCCGATTGATCTCCCAACAGAGCGATCACCGGGCAAGCTGAATTGTCTCTTTCGCCGAGGAGCGACCTATGAAGTACTATTTGTGCAAGTACATCCCGCCGCGCGCCGACTTTCTCGCGACCATGACCGCCGACGAGAAGACATGGATGAAGCTGGAAGCCTAACCAGGACAACATCCATGACGATCGCACTCATCACCGGCGCTTCGAGCGGCATCGGCGCGGTCTACGCACGCCGTCTCGCCGCACGCGGCCACGACCTCGTCCTCGTCGCACGCGCGACCGACCGGCTCAACGCCCTCGCGGGCGAACTGCGCAATGCACATGGCATTGCGGTCGAGGTCATTACGGCCGATCTGGTCGACCACTCCCAACTCGCACCGGTTCTCAAGCGCCTCCGTTCCGATCCGCCCATCGAAATCCTCGTCAACAATGCGGGTGCTGCGTTGATCGGCGATTTCGCAACCGCCGACCCAAGCAAGATGGACGATCTGCTGGGGCTGAACGTTGTCGCGCCGACGCTGCTCGCGTCCGCCGTCATCGGCGGCATGGTCGAACGCGGCCATGGCGCGATCATCAACATCGCATCGGTGCTGGCTCTGCTCCCCGAATACTCCCGTGGCATCTACCCCGCGACCAAATCCTACCTGATGACGCTGTCGCAAGGCCTTGCAGCCGAAGTCGCGTCGAAGGGTGTCTATGTGCAGGCCGTGCTGCCCGCGGCTACGCGCACGGAAATCTACGAGCGCGCCGGCGGCGATGCCGGCAAGGTGCCCAATGTCATGGAGGTCGAAGACCTCGTGGATGCGGCGTTGATCGGCTTCGATCGCAAGGAACCGGTCACGATTCCACCGGTGCCCGACGTGGCGGCGTGGGACGCTTTCGAGAAGGCGCGCGGCGTTCTGGCGGCAGGCTTCGGCAACGCCAAACCGGCCGCGCGTTATCGGACCTGACGCGGTGTTTTCGGCGAAGCTGGTCGCCGCCGCCCGCTGATTTGCCGGCTCTCCTGCCAAACCTTCAACTGACGGAGAGTGAATATATGGGTAACGAGAGCTCAAACCTGCGCACAAACGCACCGCATCCGGCCGGTCCGGTTCAACGAGGCCGGCCAGATGACCGATCTCGTCGTCATGTTGCGCCCGGCCAACGTGGTGACAAAGCTGGGCGAAGAAGCAGCTCGCCGCATGGCGGCAGCGAAATCGTAAACCTGAACCAGAACACCGGGAGATCAGCACATGGCCAAACTAGCAGTCGTGGCGACCATCAAGACCGCCGCCGGTAAGCGGACCGAATATCTCAAGCACCTGAACGCTCACGCGCTTCGTTGCAGGGCGGCCGAGCCTGGCACTCTGGCTTTCGAGATCCTCGTGCCGCAAGAGGAAGCCGACACGGTCATGCTATACGAAGTCTATGCATCACGCGAGGCCTTCGATGCTCACCTGACGGGAGCTTCCATCCAGCAGATGAGGCACGATTCAGCTGGCCTGCAAGTGAGCCTCAACGGCGTGCGTTGTAATTTGACCGAATGAGCGGCTGTTAATCGGCGTCGAACCATGATCCCCGCAGTCATCTAACGCGGACACTTCGCGCGCCGATCGGCGTTAGGACCATGCCGATTAACATCAGAACGCCAACTGTTCGGTGCTCACCGCGCTTGCCCGCCTCTTACCATGACGACGAAGGGGACGGCCCATACCGCCGCGGCATTGCCTAGGAGCATCATGGTCAGAACGGCTTGTGTGAACATCAGACGGACCTCCGCTGCGCGGCGGCCCAAGGCCGCCGCAGCCGCATGGGGACGCCGCCGGGTCGGGGCGGGTCGTCGTCGTCCAGCCGCCGCAGCGCGGCGAGGATATCGGCCAGTCGAATGGTGTGGCTCATGCCGGGAATCTCCCGCAGGGCAGGACAGGATTCGACTGCAAACATGTCGGAAGCCCAGGACGACAGGATGATCCGTTTTTCCGGCACGGAGAGCTCATCGTCCTTCAGCACGTCCTCCGGCGAGGCATAGTGCGCGGCCGGGTGGAAGATGGGGTTGAGATTGCTGGTGTTCGTGTTTGCGTTGCTCATCGGCTGCCTCCCTACGCTCCTTTCTTCGGGACGGGTTCGAGTTGGTGCCGGACGGCGGCGGGGCCGCCGCCCGGATGTCGCTACTGCGTGTTGATGGCGATGCGCTTGACGCCCGCCCGCGGATTCTCGGACTTCGGCAGCGACACGGTCAGGATGCCGTTCTCGAACGACGCTTCCGCCTTGTCTTCTTCGACGTCCTCGAGCGGGATCCGCCGCTCGAAGGCGCCGTAGGCGCGCTCGGTGAAGTACCTACCTTCGTCGCTGCGCTCGGCTTTCTTCTCGCCGCGGATGGTCAGGACACCGCCAGCGATTTCGATCTGGACGTCCTTCTCCGTCATGCCGGGCAGTTCGGCCGTGATGGTCAGTGCCTTATCGGTCTCACTGAGCTCGATCTTGGGCCAGCCGAATTGCCCTTCCATGAGTGGCGACAGACCCGTCCCGCCGAAGCCGCGAAAGGCATCGTCGAACAGGCGGTTCATCTCGCGATGAAGCGTCATGAATGGATCGTAGTTGCCGCGCGTCGGCGTAAGTTCCTGATTCCGCGACCAGGGAATGAGATCACGAATTGCCATG
Source organism: Bradyrhizobium sp. Arg237L (assembly GCF_029990105.1). Taxonomy (NCBI): domain Bacteria; kingdom Pseudomonadati; phylum Pseudomonadota; class Alphaproteobacteria; order Hyphomicrobiales; family Nitrobacteraceae; genus Bradyrhizobium; species Bradyrhizobium sp. Arg237L. The sequence continues at coordinate 201,626 of NZ_JAQMIL010000003.1, forward strand.
GTTGTTCTCCTTTGTTGCATGGGGAGGGAGCGCGGCTGCGCTTGCGCGCGCCGCGTTCCGCCATCGAACCTTGGCTGGCGTCAGGCTGCCTTCTTCTGCTCGATCTGCGAAGGAGAAGCGCCGCCCGCGATCTGGATCCGGCGCGGCTTCATTGCTTCGGGCACCTCGCGGACGAGATCGATGATCAGCAGTCCGTCGCGGAAAGAGGCCTCTTTCACCTGGACGTAATCGGCCAAGTTGAACACGCGCCGGAACGGACGCGCGGCGATCCCCTGGTAGAGATACTCGCCGGCCGCCTTCTCGGGCTTCCTGCCCTCGATGGTGAGCGCGTTCTGCTCGGCGGTCAGCGTGATGTCGTCGGCTCCGAATCCGGCGACGGCGAGCGAGATCCGGTAGTGGTCCTCGCCGGAGCGTTCGATGTTGTACGGGGGATAGTGATCCTCGGTCGCCTGGCGCATTGTGCTATCGACGAGGTTGGCCAGGTGGTCGAAGCCGATGGTGGAGCGCCACAGGGGCGCGAAGTCGAAGGTCGTCCTCATAACCAAGTCCTCCATAGAGCAAGATGGGTACGAAGGAGCGCAGGACAGGGGTTTCAGACGGGGTCCGAAGATACCCGGCCCGGCGCCCGCACCGGGCCCGATCTGGCGCCCGGCACACCGCTCTTGCGGCGAAAATTGACTTAGAAAAACGGAAAGTCGTTTCAAGAGGTCGGCCAAAAAAAATTGCAGCGATCGCGGCGCCGCTGGTCGTCCCCCTTGCGCGCCCTTATCCATACGCTTGACACGGCGCTCATCATGGCTGCGGACACAATCTCGGGCTACATTCAGGGCCTTCTGATGGCGTTGAGTTCAGGCAGAGCCTATGCGTTGGACCGCGATTCACGGAAGGCCGCCTTGGCTCGCTTCTTGAAGAGGGCTTCAGGCAGTGATCAAGAGGGGGGTGAGGAGGAGCGACGCTTGGCTGCATGACCCTGAACCGCATGTACGACGGCGCCTAATGGTGAACTGACTTTTCAGTGCGGACTGGGGGCGGCTCGAGCATGACTTCCTTCAAGCGATTGCCACTGGCGACGATGACCACGAAGTTGAGTTTTCCATCCTGCTTCATCAAACCTCCGGCAACAGCGCTTCCCGCTCCAGCTTTCTCGGCGATGCGTACGGCGTCCGACAGCTCTTGCTCAACCGTCTTCAGAGCAATGATTTTGCTTAGATCCTCTCGATCGAGCTCCTTCAGCGATGATAAGATTTCCTTTTCTGTAACGCTTCCGGTGTTCGCATCTACGACATTTTCCCAAATGCGCTCATTTCTTACCGTCCGCACGCGATAAATGGCCGGACCGGATATCTCAAAGCTAACGTCGACGGGCCTTGAACCGTTATGTAATCGCTCGGCAATCGCTACCGCCTGACTCAGTGGTATTTTTATTCTGCGAAATTGCTCGAGCAGGCGACGCATCGCCGCCTCATCGGTATCGCCTTGTGCGGCTACGCCTCTATTTGTGTCGTCCAAAGGTGTGTGGGTGACATCGGCTCTCGCGCCCGCAACAGCGAACGTGGCGGACAAAACGATAGTCGCTAACAATCGCTTCTTCGACATGAGGTGTATCCAGTGGCTGTGGGTGAAAAACTGACCGGTGGTCTTATCGGTGTGGCGAGGGTCTCTGACGGCCTATCGACACGAACTTTTGGCGTGGCTCAGCGAAGCGCACCGTTTGAGAGCGCTATTGAAACTCGGATGTCGAGTAGGTCGCGGCCGCTTCTCGGAGCGACTCTGAGCGAAATTGCGCTGCGGTTCCGAGGTCAGCCTGACTGACCTCGTGCTCGAGCCGGCTCGATCAGAAACTCCCGGACCGAACTGCGCCAACGTTTCACGGACCCGGATTGCGGGGCTCCCGTCACTCGCATCGGCCTGCTCGGATATTGACGCGGGCGGCTGTCGTACAGCATCGGCTGCCTCGAAGCTGAGCCGCGAGGGGACTCCAATCTCCCTGTGGGGGAGAATCGGCAGGAAACCAGGCTGGCTGGTATCGATGACGACCGCTTTCGGTCTCTCCAGCTCGGAGGCGATCCGAATCGGTGGAAGTGTAGAATGAGGTTCGATGAGCCTTCTCGGCGGGGTCGCTGGCAGCAGGGAATTGGCTGCAAAGAGTAGCACGAGCAGCGCTCCGCCGACCCACAGAAAGTAACTCCACACTGGAGCTTGAGTCTCGACTGAACCACGCGCACGCATTGACAAGACGGATGTTCTGCTCACTGCGCCCGGCTCCCGCGCAGAAGTGCCTTCGGCGCGATCCAGGGCCGGCTGCCGGCGAACGCATGCAACCCCGCAAGCAAGGATATCGTAACGCCCAGCAGGAGGCTCAGGCCCACGAGGGACAGAGCAACAACCAGGTTCAGGGATGCGAGCGCAAGCCCCGGCCAGGGATTTTCCTTTGCAAGCGACCACAAAAGTGTTGACATTCTCGGTCCCCGAAATACACTAAACCGTATAGTTCATATACATCCCGGGCCGCGGGATGTGTCAAGAGCGAAGACTCACAAGCTCGTGTTCAGACTGTTTGAAAGGCGGGTCGGAGCGCGACGCTGCGTTTCCCGGTTCGATCTCAGCAAATGAAGGGTTCTGTATGTTCAAGTCCACATTAATCGTCATGCTGCTGGCATTGATCGGCAATGGGGCTGCCTTTGCGCAGGAGAACCGCGGCACTCCCGAGCAGAGGGCCGCATGCGCGCCTGACGCCTTCCGGCTGTGCGCGAGCTACATCCCTGACGC